>JAHFDH010000079.1:2613-9626 GCA_023249055.1 Candidatus Methylomirabilota bacterium | reverse complement strand
AACGACTCTCACATGCTTCCCCTGAGCGCGCGCCGCAGCGCAGAGCTCCCGGACCTCCGCGTCGGTCAACTCAGTGTCGGAACCCCTTCGACTCCAGCCCCTCACGCCGACGTACACCGTATCAGCCCCCGCCTCCAGGACCGAAAAGGCCATCCGCCGCGTTCCCCCGGGCGCCATCAGCTTCGCCATTGTGCCTTCCTCCTCACGCCCTTCGTCACGCAATCGGAGACAGCGATTGAGGGCTGAGATACTCCTGCCCGGACACGCCGAAATAGAACCCATTACAGAGGCCGCTATGCGACACCGATCGCAACTGATCCAGCCACCGTGCAGCGGACGCCTCACCGTTCAATCCGACCTTCTGGAGTGCCTCGCGGTAGACCCGCCCTGCCATTTCGACATAGGCCCCCGTTTCACCCAGTGTATAGATGTAGAACAGGTTGAGGTCGCTCTGCGCCAGGCGATCCAGATACTCGAGCATACACAGGTCCTTCCCGCTCAGGTTCGCTCGTCCGATGCTCTTGAGTTCCCACTCTTCATGGGTCAGCCAGTGGCCCTGGGAGCAGCTCTCTTCGCAATGGAGCGGTACTTGACCGGTGTAGTCGGTGACGAAGCAGGTTCCCGAGATCGCCAGCGGGATCTTGCCGTGCAGCGGGACAACCACTTCGACGGGCGAGTGATCCCGGATATAGATCAGCTCTTCGAGGCTCAACTCGGCATTTGGAAAGACCCGTTCCACTCCATACGTCTTCAGTACCCGCGCGGTCTCGTGGGTGTAGAGGTTGCCGAATACCCCCAGATGGATCGGGATGTCGCCCAGAATCTCGCGCACGGTTCCCAACAGGCCCATGTTGTGGACCTCGACACCATCAAGGGGCAGTTCGCGAGCGCTCCAGAGCAGCTCCTTGATCCAGACCAGGTCGCTGTCCTTCGGGATGGCATATGAGCTCAGATAGCACCGCTTCCCCATCGATTTGACCCGCTCGACCCCAGCGGCGAGCGTTTCAATATTTCGGGAGAAGTTGCCGGGGTAAAGCGGGCACGTATAGTCGCCCAGATAGAGCGCGTCGTACGCAGACAGATCGATCTCGTGTAGCTGTTTAGGACCAGGGATATGCGTGGACAGTTCAAACATCTCCGCCTCCACCATTCGTTTTCAAATGAGTAGCGAGTACGTTGTCGGCCAATAGGGCTTGAAAGGAGCAATGCACATCCAGTGCCAATCGCTCTCACGCCTTGAGGATGTAAGCACTTGATTTAATGGATACAGTCCGGCAAGAAGGAGAGATATCGCTGAACCGACTCAGTGGGGAAAGCTGGACGATGGGGCAAACGCCCCAAAAGTGGGTGATTTACCCCAGCGGGTTAGTCCTTTCAGAAAGGAAGGCAATGCTAGGTCCAAAAGCTTGAATACCGGATGTTCGATCCTAGATCCAAGGCTCACGACCTAAGATCTAGGATCACCTGCGGAGCACTGAGTTGGTCTCAGATCGTCGGGAGGATCTCGCGAAGCGCGGCGATAAATCGCTCGTTTTCACGGGGAGTGCCGATGGTCACTCTCAGGGATGTCGGAAGACCGTATCGGGCCAGCGAGCAGACGGCGACTCGCTTCTCCGCCAAGGTCCGAACAACCTGTTCCCCGTCCCGTTCGACATCGACAAGGATGAAGTTCGCCGCTGTCGGTACGTAGCGTAGTCCGAGCTCCTCGAACGCCGGGTACAGATACTGCTTGCCGGCCTCATTGAGGCGCCTCGAGCTGACGAGGTGCGCCGCATCGTCGAGGGCGGCCAAGGCGGCTGTGCCGGCCAGGATATTGACGTTGAACGGTTGCCTCGCCTTGTCGAGGAGTGCAATACAATCCGGCGAAGCGATCGCGTACCCGATCCGCAGTCCCGATAACCCATAGATCTTCGAGAAGCTCCGCAACGCGATCACCGGGCGGCCCGCCTTCGCGTAGCGCACGGTATCAGGTTGAAGCTCGTCGGGGAGATACTCACGATAGGCCTCGTCGAAAAGGACGATGACCCCGTCAGGGAGCGCCTCGACAAAGGCGGCGATTTCGTCAGGGGAAACGCAGCTTCCCGTCGGATTGTTCGGGTTGCCGATAAAGACCATCCTGGTCCGCGGCGTGATCCGTTGCGCCATAGCCTGAAGATCATGCCGAAAGGCTTTCAATGGAACTGGGACTCGGCGGCTTCCTGAAGCCTGAACGACCCGACCGTAAAATGCAAAGGCCGGATCGCCCATGATGGCCTCTGTCCCAGAGCCAAGGAAGCACCGCGCGCACAGATCGATCAGCTCACTACTGCCGTTTCCAAGCGCGATATGGGCCGGAGACAGCCCGAGCCGCTCAGCTAACCGCGCCTTGAGATCGTGTCCGTGGCAGTCGGGGTAACGGTTGATGCCGCGCAGCAGACCCTGTAACGCCTTGATCGCCAGCGGCGAAGGCCCCAACGGATTTTCGTTGTAGTCGAGCGCGACCCACTCCTCATCCGCGGGCCCCCTGCCGCCCGCCTCAAACGGCCTGCTGTGACGGTACGGGGGCAGCCCTATCAGGTGAGGAGGCGCCGCATCTTCAAAGCGGAAGGGCATAAGTCGAGACGGGATTAGAAATGCTTGTAGCGGTAGGCAACCGCCACGGCCTCGACTTTGGTATGAAGGCCAAGTTTGGTGAGGATCTTCTGGGTATGGTTGCGGGCGGTGGTGGTGCTGATTTGAAGCGCTCTTGCAATTCCCTTGGCCGTCTCGCCGCGGGCGATGAACCGGAGGACCTCCTGCTCACGGGGCGTTAATACCTTCAAGGGGGATGCACTCTCCGGAGGACTCGTACCACCCTCAGAGATGGCCCCTTCGCGTCCCAGCAGCGACTGGACCTTGCCGAGCAGAACCTCGGTTTCCACCTGCCGGGTCACATCGTGGAAGATGTGCACCATGGTGAAGAGGCTCGGCGCGCTGCCTGGAACAACGATGGTGCTGACATGGAGCCAAAGAGGACGCTCTGCCTTGGTATGAATCATGATCTCACGCCCCTCAACCGGCTCCTCTTTCCTGGCCGAGGTGATCGGGGAGCAGTTCTCTCCGCACAGCCGGCACCCTGTTCGGTTTCTGACCGCCCAGACCTCCGAGCAGGGTCGGCCTATAACCTCTGCAGATGTAAACCCGACGAGACGCTCAGCCGCCCTGTTCCACAGGGTGATCATATGGTCCTGATCAACACCGAGAGCTCCATCGGCCGTGTTTGAAAAGATCTCGGCGAGCGAACTCGTCATCGAGAGCGCTGTATCCATTGTCTGTACCATATCGCGTATGAATAGTGAGTCGGGGAGCACATACGAAGGAAAGATACAGGAAATCGCAGAAAAAATCAAGGGAGGCAGCGAACTGTAATATTGATCATTCCTTGAGCAGCATCGGTTCCTCTTGCCCCTCTTGGTTACTCGCTCTAGGCTCCTTATGCGTCCGGTCAGCCCGGAGATCAGAGATATCCATCGCCGAATTCTCCGCTGCCTTCTCGTGAGAGGGACCGAGTGGCGTCAATCGCTCGAAATCCAATAAGACACGGTCCGCCACAGGCTCATCTGCTCGCTCGACGGCCTTGTATACTGTACGCTTCGTAATCCGTCCGAGGAGCAGACCAAGCAGAAACGTTACGAGGATAATCCCAACCAAATGCAGTACCGGCACTGAAACCGATGAGACCACCAGAAAGTCAACGAAGGCAGAACCCAGATCGAGCGCGCTTTCAACGATGGCCCACATAATCTCCCGCGCAAGAATCAGGTAGCCGTAGTTGTACGCCGCGGTGGGTGGCGCTGGGGCAGGAACGACCGCTACCGACTCTTAATCACCACTGCCGATTGTACTTCCCTGACCCCGGAGACTTCCCGGGCTAAAGCCACCGCTCGATCGATTTGGCTCTGAGAGTTGACAAACCCGGACAGGATGACCCGTCCACGGAAAGTCTCTACCGAAATAGCGAAGCCGCTGATTGTAGGATCGCCAAGGAGTTGCGCCTTGACCTTGGCGGTAATAGCCGAATCATCGAGGTACTCGCCAGTACTCTCGCGAGTCGCCGTAGGGGCACAGGCCTGAAGCAAGGGAAAGGCTACAATCAGGCTCACAATGAGCACTACGCGGGTTCGGCTCATGATACGCATCTACCTCTCCTTCAGTGAGCGGTTATCTCCTGTATCATCTATCATCAAAGCTACCAAAAGGCTCAGCGATCCATGCCCACTATATCAAAAAAGCCTGGGGGGAAAAAGCGGTTTGTGCTATTATTCGGCCTTCCTTCAGGAGTAATCATGCCCAGGTATACGACGTTACGTCCATTTTTAGGATTGACTATCGGCGACCCGGCAGGGATAGGTCCGGAAATCGTGGCCAAAGCCGTCACGCAAGAAGAGGTGCGGGCGGCCTGTCGTCCGTTGATCGTCGGCGAGGCTGGCATCATGCGGCGAGCCGTGAAGCTTTGCCATCTTGACCTCCTCGTTCGATCCATTGCCTCCCCGACGGAGTTCACCGGAGATCCCGGCTGCGTTGAAGTGCTGGATCTGAAGAATATCGACACCGCAAGCTGCCCGTCTGGCGTTCTTGCCCCCCACTGCGGCAGAGCGGCGGTAGAGTACCTCAATAAGGCAATCGACCTGGCGATCGCGCGCGAACTGGACGGCGTCGTCACCGGCCCCCTCAACAAAGTAGCCATGGCCCAAGCGGGTTTCAAGTACGACGGCCAGACGGAACTGTTCGCCGAGCGGACCCACACCAGGGATTATGCGATGTTGTTGGTCGTCGGGCGGATGCGGGTTCTTCACGTCTCGACCCACACGTCGTTACGAACCGCCTGCGACAAAGTCAAACAGTCCAGGGTGCTGACCGTCATTCGTTTGGCTCATCAGGCGCTCGGCGATCTCGGATCACGGCAAAAGCGAATTGGCGTCGCCGGCCTCAACCCTCACGCCGGCGAGAACGGGCGGTTCGGTCAAGAGGAAATAGAAGAGATCGCGCCGGCGGTTGAGATCGCCAAAGCCGAGGGGATCAGAGCAAGCGGTCCTTATCCGCCCGATACATTGTTGCATCGGCATAAGCTTGGTGAATTCGATGCTGTCGTTGCCATGTACCATGATCAGGGCCATATCCCGCTTAAACTCATCGGGTTCCACCGCGGGGTGAATGTGACCGTAGGGATTCCCATCATCCGCACCTCGGTCGATCATGGCACCGCCTTCGACATTGCCGGAACAGGAACCGCAAATCCTCGCAGCCTGGTAGAGGCGATCCTGCTCGCCGCAAAGTTCGCCCATCGCCGGCGCAAGGCGGCCCGCACGTCCGACGTGTCGTTCTGATCCTCGCTCCTGTCTTGTGCTTGTTCCTTGGACGATATCGGATCGCCGGTTACCGTGCGTCATGACGCATCAGGGGCATGCCTGAACCACCTGTCGACTCGCGGCCCAATTGTTCGAGCTTCCCCCGCTGCTCCGGTGTCAGCACCGCCTTCCCAGCCTCAATGGTCTTAATCCGAGCCACGCGGAGATCCGCCCGCAGCAATGCGCTCTTTCTCGCTAACGCTTCCGCTTTGGCGATATCAACCTTTTCCTGCTCAAGCAGGTCGCCCAGTTCCAACTCCGCCACCTCGATCTCCGCAGTCTGCCTGATCGACTCTCTCTGGAAGTTGGCCCGCAACCCCCTGAGGCTGCGCTCCTGATCGGCGGTCAATCCAAGCTGTTCCTTCGACATCAGCATCAGGCTGATCAGCGGCCTCTCGTGGCCACCCCGGCCATGAAATCCCGGCTCCATCAGCCCCATGCTCCGCATCATGTCATGGAGTCCGCGCATCGTGTCGGGAGGTATTCGGGATCCCATCGTTCCCGGTCCGCCCACACCCTCCTCAGCCAACGCCACTTGTGTCCATGTCGGCAAAAAGACCGATCCTGCTGCACTCATCAGAAGCAAAACGGCTATCGCAACTGCTCGCATAGTAGATTCCTCCTCAATACATGGTTTCCGCTGGGGCAACCCCACAACTCGTTTTCAACATCCGTGTACTGTGACACCAAGTACCGGAATAAGGTTTAGCCTGAGCGGACAGGACCGCCGAATGCGTCAGCGGCTTCCTGATAGAGGGCCTCGGGACACTCCTGGTATCGCGAGGAGAAATGAAAGACCACCAACTCCTTCACGTTGGCTTCGCGGGCAAGCAGCCCGGCCTGCCGCGCCGTCAAGTGGTGCCGCTCGGTGGCGCAATCCCGGTCCTGCTCCAGGTACATCGCTTCGCAAAACAGGATATCCGCGTCATGCGCCAGGGCGACGATCTTTTGCCGATTCTCGTCGGAATATAGCGTGTCCGTGACATAGACCAGCCGCTGTCCCTTCGTGATCGTCACGATCTGATCCCGCAGATCGCCGAGTCGCCATTCCTGGAACTCTTCGCCGGCCTCGCCACTGTATGGGGCTCGGACCTCCATATCGTCCGGAGCGCCCGCGCGGATCAATCGCTTGAAATCGGTCAACCATGGCCCGGTGTCCAGAGTAAGCCGTTTCAGCCGTTCTGGGTCGATGTTGATTCGCTCCGCTTCGGCCAGCGCAAAGGCGAGGCATGGGATCTTGTGATCCAGGTGCACCGCCTCGACACGAAACAACGGATCATCGATCAGCACGCCGGTAAACGGTGAGGACGACGGCAGATCGATCCGCTCGAAGCGAGCCCCGCATGGAAAGCGGGCCACGGTAATCTTCTCGTTGTCCACCTCGTAGACCTCGAATGCGAGGGCATAACCCTCAACCAGGTTCCAGGTATAGCCGGCAAGCTTCCCTTCAACGTTCGCAATGATCCCTGGAGGCCCAAAGAGACGGATTGTCTGGTCACGACCGAGAACGATTCGCAGGAGGTGATCAAAGCCGATAAAGTGATCGATGTGGGTGTGGGAGACACAGATATCGGTAATCTTCAGCAGTTCGGCGGGCGGCTGTACCGTCAGGTCGCCGAGATCCAGCAGCAGGGCGCGCCGCTCCCA
>JAHFDH010000079.1:0-2513 GCA_023249055.1 Candidatus Methylomirabilota bacterium | reverse complement strand
GCGGGGATCCCATGGCTGGATCGCTCAAGGATCGTGGAGAGTTGTCGAAAGGTGATCGGCAACTGAGTAAACTGGCGCGTTGAACCCCTGCGGAGAATGACCTCGCCGAGGGTTCGGCTGGGAAGCCGGTCCCGGTCGATAGAAGCAGGAGGGAAACATCTCCCGCCGGGAGGCGGCATTGGTCTCGACGCAAAAGCTGATCGCCAATCGCGAACCTCCTCCTCGCTCAGCAGCATGGAGGCTGCGCGCATCTGCGTAATCAGCGGATAGTCCACCTCTCTTTTTGAGAGCGGGACGGTTTCTGGCGTAATCGGCGGAACATCCGGCGGATCCGGAGCAGGGGAATTTACTCCAATCGGGACAAGGCACAGACTTGCCTCACGTTCGTCGTCCAGCCCAAGAAGGCGATCCACGCGGCCATCGAGAAATCCTGTCACGACCCGCGATGAAAGCTGATCGGACGCGGCCGTGGCCAGGAGGTTCGCCAGAATCGTTCCTGCATCCCAGTAGAAGTGGCGGTAGGCCCTTGCCTGGTACTTCCAGGCGTTCCGCCAGAAGATAGCGGTCAGCACCAGGGTGACGGGCGCGCCTGCGATTGACGCTTCGCCGGCCGCCGCGTGAGCAAGCTCTCCCCGGAGATCTCCCTCCCGCAACCGGCGAAGGGTAAAATCGGCCGGACAGAAGTGATAGACTCCGGCGGGCAGCCCCGGAATCTCACCGCAGACAACGTAGATCTCGATCTCATAGAGGGCGCCGGTGCACGAGGCCGCGCGAAAGTGCTGCGCCTCGCCCCTTGGGTAGACCTTCTTCTTGGTCAGACCTGCGCAAAAGAACAGCATCTGGGCCAATCTGTGCAGGTCGACCGTCCCGGACTCGCTGGGTTCAAAGGTTGAAACGGCGTCGAGCGCCTGTACGACCGGCGGTGTCACATCGCGCGGAAGAGGAACGACCGGCAGTCCCTGGTACACCTTGTACTGGCGCGGCTTGTTGGCCCAGTCAAGAAAATGACCCCCCAGGCGGACACTCCAGTAGGAGTGTTTGGTCGCTGCATGGTAGTTGTGGGCCTCTTCAACGTCACGGTTATTCACCGGACCGCCAACTCTCGCTTCCCTGTTTGTCTGACGCATGTCGTGACACCGCATCAAAGAGCCTGATCGTGTAAGGGCAGGCTTCAAACCTACCCTTACAGCGGCCCGTAGATTTCGAGACGAATGCCGTCGGGACCGGCGAAGTAGTAGGACTTGGCCCGGCCGTGCTCATCGGTCCGCTCGCCCGTAATCTCCACGCCGCGCTTGTCAAGCTCCTTGCGCGCGGCTTCGACATCTTCTACCGCAAAGGCCAGATGCCCTCGTAGGGGCGGTTCCCGAACCGTCCCCACAGGGTCTTCCTCAAGAGCCACAAACGACCCCTCTGCATTACCGAGAAACGTGTGTTTGAGGCCGCCGTCCGGGCGGCCATCGTATCGAAGCGTCAGGCCCAACTTCTCTGTATAGAACGCGATCGCGTCATCCATGTCGGAGACAACCAGATCTACATGATCCACACCCTTCAGCATCACATCCCCCATCCTGAATCGCCCGCGTGCCGTCACAAGGGGCACACAATCCGTCCCATCTTCTCTCTCAATTTGAAATTTTCAGCGTAGTCAACCGGAACATCCACAATGGACAGGCCTTGCCATTGACCGGCCTCCTCGAGAATGGGGCGAAGGGCTGCGGCCTCCTCTACTCGATAGCCCCTGGCCCCAAACGACTCGGCGAACTTCACAAGGTCCGGGTTCCCGAAGGACACACCCGATTCTCGGCCAAATCGGGTCAGTTGATTCCAGCGAACGACGCCGAAGCCGTCATCCCGGAGAATAACAATAATCAGGTGAAGACGTAATCGGACCGCCGTCTCCAGTTCCTGACAATTCATCAGGAAGCCGCCGTCGCCGCTCACCGCGAGAACACGCCGCTCTGGAAAAACCAGCTTGGCTGCGATGGCGGCCGGGAGGGCGAAGCCCATCGCGGCGTAGCCATTGGAAATGAGGACGGTGTTGGGGGCATACGCAGGGAAGAGGCGGGCCACCCAGAGCTTGTGGGCGCCGACGTCGGAGACCAGGATGTCGTCCCGTCCGAGCACCGCGCGGATGTCGCGAAGGATCCGCTGGGGCTTGAGGGGAAAGCCGTCGTGATCGGCATCCGCCTCTAGTTCAGTCGAGATCCACTGTCGAAGGGACTTGGCAGCGGCTGGGTCTTTGCAGCCATGGATCTCATCTGTCAGGAGTTCGAGGGTCTCCCGAATGTCGGCGACAATCTCCACCGCCGGCTGATAATGACTGTCCACCTCCGCCGGCGTGAAGTCGATGTGGATCACGCGGCAGGTCCTGTCCGGATTCCAGTAGTTCGGAGCGTACTCGACGGGGTCGTAGCCCACGGCGATGATGAGATCAGCCCGCTCTATCCCGCACGCCACGTAGTCCCTGACGTGCAAGCCGATGGTCATGAGGAAGAGGTCATAGTCGGCCGGGA
>JAHFDH010000078.1 GCA_023249055.1 Candidatus Methylomirabilota bacterium | reverse complement strand
ATCAGCGATTCATGGTCCCGCGACGTGGTGAA
This sequence comes from Candidatus Methylomirabilota bacterium, assembly GCA_023249055.1. GTDB lineage: Bacteria > Methylomirabilota > Methylomirabilia > Methylomirabilales > Methylomirabilaceae > Methylomirabilis. The sequence continues at coordinate 9,676 of JAHFDH010000078.1, read as the reverse complement.
GAAGGCGCCGCTTTCGTCATCAACGAAATCAGCCAGCAGGCGCTCAGCCAGCCGGGCAGCTTCGAGGAGGTATCGGGCCTCGCCGCCCGCCTCGTACAGGTCGATCAGCCCCTCGCAGACGTAGGCGTAATCCTCCAGGTAGGCGTTCAGATGCGCCAAGCCGCTCCGGTAGGTCCGCAGCAGTCGGCCGTCCGGTCCGACCAGGGTACGGAGCAAAAAGTCGGCCGCACGCGAGGCGGCACCAAGGTAACGCTGCTCGCCGAGGACGCGGTATCCTTCGGCCATCGCGCTGAGCATCATCCCATTCCAGGCCGTAAGGATTTTGTCATTTAGGCCGGGCGGTACCCTCCGCCGCCGGGCTTCATAAAGTGTGGGCCGCGCCCGGTCGACCGAGACCTGTAACGCCTCAACGCTGATCCCCAGCTTTGCGGCCACCTGCACGGCCGTACGCCGGATGTTGGGAATGGACTTGCCCTCCCAGTTGCCGCTCTCCGTAATGTCGTAATAGGCGCAGAACCGGTGCGCTTCCTCCTCCCCCAGGATCGCCTCGATCTCGGCCGGCGTCCAGACGTAGAACTTCCCTTCTACCCCCTCCGAGTCTGCGTCCGTAGCGGAGTAAAATCCTCCCTCTGGCGCGGTCATCTCGCGCAGAATATAGTCAAGGAGTTCGGTCGCGATCCGCCGATAGAGCGGGTCGCCGGTGACCTGCAGCGCCTCCAGATAGGTCTTGGTCAGCAGCGCATTGTCATAGAGCATCTTCTCGAAGTGAGGGACCAGCCAGTGCTCGTCGGTCGAGTACCGGGCAAAGCCGCCACCGATCTGGTCGTAGATCCCACCCCGCGCCATGGCGTCGAGCGTTGTCCGCACCATCTGCAGGGCGTGGGCATCGCCGGTGCGTTGGTGGTGGCGCAATAGGAGCGACAAGGCCGTGGCCGGAGGGAACTTGGGGGCGGCGCCGAATCCGCCAGAGGCGGGATCGAAGGTCGAGGCGAAGTGGGCGACGGCAGCAGCGAGTTCGGCCTTCCCGACCGGCAGCGTGGCGGACGAGCGATGAGTCTCGCGCAAGCGTTCGGTGATCTCGTCCGATTGGGTCCGAAGGGCATCGGGGTGCTCGCGCCAGGCCTGCGCAATCCGTTTGAGGATCGTCGGGAATCCTGGGCGACCTAATCCGTCCCTGGGCGGGAAGTAGGTCCCCGCGAAGAACGGCTGCAGGTCGGGGGTGAGAAACACGGTCATCGGCCACCCGCCCTGCCCCTGATTCAGGGCCGTTGTGGCTGCCATGTAGATCGCGTCGAGGTCGGGTCGCTCCTCCCGATCGACCTTGATGCAGACGAAGTGCTGGTTCATCAGCAGGGCGATCGCCTCGCTCTCGAACGACTCATGCGCCATCACGTGGCACCAATGGCAGGTAGAGTAGCCGATGCTGAGCAGGATCGGACGATTCTCCTCCCGGGCTCGGCGGAGTGCCTCCTGACCCCAGGGGTACCAGTCCACCGGGTTATGAGCATGCTGCAGGAGATAGGGGCTGGTCTCGTGGATCAGCCGATTGGTGTGCCGCGGCACCGCATTTGTACTCTTGTTGCGGGATTCCAGTTTCATTGCATCCCTCTCGCTTGACCTTAGCTGAGGGGCAAGGAGGTGTCAAGTAAACCAGCGAATCTTTTTGCTTGACAGCCGCGTCAGAATCACGCGAGACTAGTCAATAAAGTAGAGACTCGGTCAACGGGCATTCCGTATCGCCCTACTCCAATAAGGGGGCAAAATGGGGCTATGGCACTTGGCGGAAACGAGCGGTCCGTGGAACGAGGGCGAAGTGTGATTTGTAGTGTTCACGGCCTTTCGGGCTGGTTGCGGCCTGAAGGGCCGTTGTGTTTTGGGACCGTGATCCGAGTAGCTGTGTTCGCAATCGCCCGGCTTCTTCTGAGGTCCTGAGGATGTTGATGCCACCTTCATTCCGCCTCGGTACACTCGTTACGCTGGTCCTCGCGGGACTCATCGCCACTGCCGGATGCGCGCAGACCAGCGTCCTGCGGAAAGCCGACTTCGCTCCACAAGCGCCTGGACCCGCTCGCGTTCTCCTGATGCCGCTAGACGTAGAGTTGAGCGAGCTTACGGCCGGTGGGATGCTTGAGCCCAGGGCAGACTGGACGGATCAGGCTAAGACGCATGTCAGGGTGGCCTTGGCCGCGGCGCTCCAAGGAAAGCATACAGCATTGATTTCCTATAGCCCGCCCGCCCGCGACTCGGAGCAGGCAAAAGTGGATCAGCAACTCCTCATGCTGCACGATCTCGTTGCCGGGACGATCCTCCTTAATAGCTTTGTCGCGCTTCCGACTAAGAAAGGCAGGTTCGACTGGAGCCTCGGTGAGGGGGTCAAGCAGCTTCAGGAGAGGGCCAACGCCGACTACGCGCTCTTCATTCTGTTCAGGGACAGCTACGCAAGCGGTGGCCGCGTCGCCCTTATGGTGGCCGGCGCGCTCGTAGGGGCCATAGTTCCGGGCGGAAGGCAGTTCGGCAGTGCCTCACTGGTCGATTTGCGCGGTGGGGATATCGTGTGGTTTAACCATCTCAGCAGCGAGGCAGGCGACCTCCGGACGCCGGAAGCGGTGCGGACGGCAATAGAGAGCCTCCTAACAGAGCTTCCGTTGTGAGCCTCGCGCGTACCGGGGTCCTCGTGGCGCTGTTGCTCTCAACAACGGCATGTGCCGCACAGCGGGGGAGTCCCGGAGCCCTGCCGGACATCCAACCCGGACGGCGCCCGGACCTGGAGACCGAGGAAGCCGGACTCTGGATGCAGACGGATCGCCTGGAGGCCGACCTCAAGACATCCGGTGCGCTTGTCGCCGACTCAGCCCTCAATGCCTATGTGCGTAACATCGTGTGCAGACTTGCTGAAGCCTATTGCGCCGATATCCGGATCTACATCCTCCGGGTGCCCTATTTCAACGCGAGCATGATGCCGAATGGCGTCATGCAGGTATGGACGGGGCTGATCCTGAGAGTCGACAACGAGGCCCAGCTTGCCTATGTCCTCGGTCATGAGCTCGGCCACTATCTCCGGCGTCACTCCATTCAACGCTGGCGTGACGTACGCGCCAAAAGCGCCTTCCTGGAGTTTTCCGGGTTGCTCACAGCGCCTACCGGCTTTGGTCCCCTCGCCAGTCTCGGCGCCCAACTCGCGTTAGTCGGTTCTATCTTTGCATTCTCTCGCGATAACGAGCGAGAGGCTGATGAGCTCGGTTTCGGGCTGGCAGTGAAGGCGGGCTACGATCCCCGCGAGGCATCCAAGGTGTGGGAAGCGCTTGTGGAGGAGCGCGACGCGACCAAGGACTCTGCGCCCTTTATCTTTTTCGCCACGCATCCGGCACCTGAGGAGCGGATCGAGAATCTCAAAGCGTTCGCGAAAAAGAGCGCGTTGGATGGCGGCCATGCCATCATCGGGAGGGAACAGTTCCTCGCCCAGACCCGTCCCTTGCGCACCATGCTCCTGCGCGATGAACTGCGGCGGCGCGAGTTCACCGGAAGCCAGGTCGTCCTGGATCGGCTGTTCGAGGCCGGGACTGGCCTCGGCGAACTCTACTTTTTCCAGGGCGAGTTGTATCGTCTGCGGGATAACGAGGGAGATCGGGAGAAGACGACCGCTGCGTATCAAAAAGCGTTAGAGTACGGGGATGCACCAGTAGAAACTCACCGCGCCCTTGGTCTATTGTTTTTCAAGACCGGCGAAAAAGAGAAGGCTCGGTTGGCCTTTGAACGCTATCTTCAACAACGCGTGAACGCCGAGGACCGAGAGATGATCGAAGCCTACCTCCGACAACTTGAGTGATGTACCATGAAGCGAACGACAGCCGTCTTAACGTTGGTGATGCTCTTAACGGGCTGTGCCACACCCTACACATTGATTGAGCCGGGAAGAACCGCTGTGGGGGATCTCTATACCGTCGAGTCCCAGATTTCGTGGAGCTCTACGCGGACGGGAAAAATAGAACTGTGGACGGTTGATGGCAATGGTCTTCAGGCTCTCCGGTTCGTAAATGGGCTTGCCGACGGCGAAACGTTGTTCGAGGGAAAGCGCAAAGACAACAAGAAGATGCCAACATTCCGGAAGAATATGACGATCTCTGAAATTATGGAGTTCGTTGTGGACAGTGTCGCCTTGCAGGGTTTAGAACGGGTAGAGTCCGCGGGTCTCAGGCCCTATAAGTTCGGAAATACCCAAGGGTTCCGATTTGAATTGAGCTACGTCTCGTCGAAAGGTCTGGAGGGGCAGGGTGCTGTTGTCGGAGCAGTGGTGCGGGAAAGACTGTATCTCATCGTCTATTCAGGGACGCGGGCATATTACTATCCCAAGCACAGAGATCACGTCGAGCGAATCATCGGATCAATCCGCATGCAGTAGCTGAAGCTTGCGCTGTTATGCTACAACGGCAATGATAACTCTACTGCGGACGCGTACGGATTGATTGACATCGATGACTGGCCCGCTTACAATCGCCTCTATTATGCCAAAGGTGCGAGTCGGCCAGATCGAGCTTTTCTACAAGGAAGACGGCCATTGTGAGCCGGTTGTCTGGATTCACGGACTCGGTATCGACCACCGGGTCTGGGGGCTGCAGATGCCGCGCTTCACCCCGCATTTCCGCTGCCTGGTGTTCGATAATCGCGACGCCGGCCAAAGTGATCGCTCGCCGGGCTCCTATACGATTAAGACTATGGCCGATGACGCGATCGGCCTCATGGACGCGCTCGCCATTGATGCAGCGCACATCGTCGGTCTGTCCATGGGCGGAGCGATTGCCCAGGAACTCGCCATCGCCCATCCTGCCAGAGTCAAACGATTGGTCCTCGTCTCGACCTACGCCTCATCCGATCGACGCGGAGCTGATGTGTTGAACTCATTCGCGCTCATGCGCGCCCGCTTCAGTCGGGAAGAGTATGCGCGGGCCACTACTCCATGGGTATTCACGCACCAGGACTATCTGGTCCCGGGATTGGTGGAGGCGGTCACAACCCGGTTCTTGGAGGATCCGTACTTTCTCCCGGCCGACGTCTACGCTCGCCAGGTGGAGGCCGCGCTCAGCCACTTTACTGAAGATCGCTTAAGCCGGATTACGGCGCCGACCCTGATTGTCACCGGTGACGACGACGTCTTAACCCCGATTCGTTTTGCCAAGACACTCCATGAGCAAACCCCCGGCGCCAAACTGGCCGTAATCCCGGGCGGCGGACACGCAGTAATCCTCACCCACGCCGGTGAGTTCAACCGCCTCGTCCTGGCGTTTCTCATGGAGGCGTAAGGCTCGCCTCTCATTTTTTTCTTGACAGTATTTCGGTCCATGGTTAATCTGTAGTCGTTTGTCGATACTGATAATCGTTTTCACTTTCTTTACGATGCACGATAAACTTCTCCAGTTCCAGCAATACCTTCATCGAGCGGGGCTGAAGGCGACCCGCCAGCGCGAGTTGATTGCGCGGGCCTTCTTCGCTACCACCACCCACGTCAGCGCCGAGGGCCTCTACCGTCGGGTGGGGGGTCGGCACCCGCGGATCGGGCTCGTGACCGTCTATCGGACCTTGAAACTCCTGAAGGACGCCGGGCTTGCTCATGAGCGACAGTTCGGCGATGGGCGCGCCCTGTTCGAGCATGCCTCCAGCGAGCGCCATCACGATCACATCATCTGCACCGAGTGCGGCAAGATCACCGAGTTTGCAAGTGTCGAGATCGAGGCGCTGCAGGAACAGGTCGTCCGCAGGCTCGGCTTCCACATTCAGTACCACAAATTGGAATTGTACGGTCGCTGTCGAGATTGTAGTGCCGCCGCCGGCAAAGGACCGGGGGTACATGCCATAGGGGTCGGCTAACGCCTGGAGAAACGTATTGTTGTACGACTCAATTGAAAATGAGTGTCTTTGTCATGCAGTGCCCAACGATTCGCAACCAAGAGGTGGAATGACTGCCGTCCGGATTCGCCGAACACCCGGTTCGTGGACGGGTGACGTCCATGATTTATCCGGTGGAGGTTTTCACATGGCATCGAAGCTACAGAAACTCACCGCCGAACAACGCCGCCAAGCGGAACAACTCACACTCAACGCTCCGAGGATGCAGTACGGCATCCTGGCCCGGCTCCTTTTCATGACGATGGACCTCGTGTATGGTCGCAAAAAGACGTTCAGCAAGTTCAAGGTGCTGGAGCTGATCGCCCGCGCCCCGTATCAGTCCTGGGAGAACGTGGCCTATATTGCGATTACCCACATGTATGCCGATCGGGATTTTGCCCGCCGGGTCTTCAATCGGGTCAAGGAGGCCCGTGAGGCTCAAGACAACGAAATGTGGCACCTGCTTATTCTGGAGGAGCTCACCCACGCCCGCGGCATCAAAGAAAACGTTCTCCTCTATCGCCTTCTGCCTCAGGTCATTGCCTTCATGTACTACCACACCTGCTGGTTCCTCTATGTCATCAAGCCGTCATGGAGCTATCTGTTGAACGCCCAATTTGAAGACCATGCCGAGCACGAATACATGGAATTTGTGGCCGAAACCCCCCAGCTCGAGTGGGAGGGTTTCAAGAGCCTTTTTGAGGAGGATTACGGCTCCTTTGAGAGTATGGCGGACATGTTTCGTCAAATCGGGCATGACGAGCGGATGCACAAGGAAGAGTGTCTGGAATCGATCGCGATGGCCCGATTTCAGTGACAGGTATGATGAAGCCGCCGGCTGGATCTGATCTGAAGCCGCTTGCAGGGGAGGACGAACGATGATCGCCGGTATACTTATTACCTTCCGAGAGGGGCTTGAGGCGTTCCTGATTATCGGAATCCTCTTGGGTTACCTGCGGAAGGCCGGCCACTCCACCTGTGGCCGATATGTCTGGGCGGGGACGGTCGCGGGTGTGCTGGCGAGTATCGGACTGGCTTGGGGGTTTCAGGCGCTTGCTATGGAGTTCGAGGGCCCGCGGGCTGCGTGGTTTGAGGCCGCGGCGTCCGCTATCGCCGTACCGATCCTCAGTTACATGGTGCTGTATATGCAGCGCCACGCACGCGGTCTGAAGACACAAGCGGAGGCCAAGGCTGCGCTGGCGGTGACAACGGGTCAGGTTGTGACGCTCGCCACCCTTGCCTTCATTACTGTCCTGCGCGAGGGACTGGAGACCGCAATCTTTCTTGCCGCCCTCATGACCCGGGTGTCAAGTGCGGGGCTGATTCCGGGTGCGTTCCTGGGTTTGGCCGCGTCCGCGATGATCGCGTACGCGATCTTTGCTTCAACGATCCAACTCGACCTTCGGCGCTTTTTCATCGTGACCAGCGTCCTGCTCATTTTTATCGCGGCCGGCCTGTGCGCGCACATCCTCATGGCCTTGCATGAGGTCGGGTTTCACGTCCTGGGGATGACCGCCTGGAGCACGAAATCGATCCTGGACAGCGAGAGCTTCGTCGGACGCCTCCTTCACGCCTTCATCGGTTATCACGATGAACCGACCGTGATGGAGGTGTTGGTCTACTTCGGGTATCTCGGCAGTATGAGCTGGGCCTTCGTGAGAGCGGTAAAGGCGTCGGCACCACCCAAGCCGGCCCCGCATAACGATTCTCGGAGCCCCGTCGCCATCCGCCAAAAAGACAGTCAAGAGCTTGTCTGACGTACAATAAAAAAGAAGGCGATCCCACCGCTCCTTGCTTGGCGGCCGGCGCGGTGGGCTCGCCCACTGCCTCGGACGGCCATATTGTCAATGGACCCCTCAGGGCCTTTTGTGCTTCTGGCCTTCCTGGCGTTTTTATTCTAGCAACCTCACCGGGAGAAGTCTAGTTTCGTTTCCCTTCAAAGAGAAAGGGGTAACCGTACCCCATGAACTCTGACTCAGAAAGGAGCGGCGCGTGAAACGATGGCGAATCTTACTTGTTGCGTTGACCGTGGGAATGGCCCCTGTCGGGATTGCTGCCGGGGCGACACTGGATGACCTGGAAAAGCAGCTTCAGGAGCTTCAGAAGCAGATCAACCAGATGAAGCAAGAGAAGCAGCAACAGGATCAGAAGCTGCGGGATGTGGAGGCCGCGCAGGCGGCGCAGAAGGAAGAGATCGCGCGCGAGACGACCTCCCTCAGGGAGCAGACGAGACGGGTCTCCTCGGAACTCCTGGACCGAGTCCGGATTGGCGGGTACGGCTCCGTGCGGTTTGAGGCGAATAACCTCAAGGAGCAGCGCAACAGCTTTACCTTCCGGCGTTTCGTCCTGACCGCGGACGCCAAGCCGGCTGATCCGATGCGGGTCTACATGGAGCTGGAGTTTGAGCGGTTCACCAGTATCGAACTTGCAAGAAACCAGCAGGTGACGCAAGGAGGCTTGACGGTTGCACAGGAACACGAAGGTGAAGGTGAGATCTCCTTCGAGCAGGCGTGGTTTCAATACGACCTGTACGACTGGTTGAAGTTCCGTACCGGGCAAGTTCTGGTCCCGCTGGGCCGCTTCAACATCAACCATGACGACAACCGCTGGAACATCGCCCGCCGGTCGCTCGTCGATCGCGGCGTCCCGGTCCTGCCGGTGCAAGCGGCCTGGCCGGAACTGGGAGCCGGATTCCTGGGCGATATTCCCCTCGGAGACTTTGGGAAACTCGCCTATCAGGTCTATGTCGTCAATGGCGTCTCCTTGAATGCCGACATGGAAAAGGTTGTCCAGGCCCGTCCTGGCGACACGCAGAAGTTGGAAATCGCGGCTGAATTCAGGCCATCTCGGGGGACGGCCAAGCTGGATTCGAAAGACAGTAAGGCCGTCGCCACCCGCGTCGCCTGGAACCCGTTCCCCGGTCAGGAGCTGGCCGGCTCCTTCTATTATGGGCGGTATACGCCGCAGTTTTTGGAGAGCCAATCGCTTTATGCCTTCAGCGTCGATGGTCTATCAACCATCGGACCGTTCGAGATCGAGGCCGAGTACGTCAACACCCACTTTCGAAACGTCGGTCGGGTCGCCAGGAACTTCTCTCAGATCGCCGTGACAAAGGAAGCGGAGATTGAAAGCATCTCTGGGGGCCTGGAGGCCGAGGTGGAATTCGAGTTGGCCGGGCTCGCCAGGAACAAGCATGGCTTCTGGGTCGAAGGCCGGTACCGGTTCTGGCCGGAGATCCTGACAAATACCGTTTTCGGGAAGTATTTCGAGAACCCGCAACTCGTCGCCATCGTTCGCGGTGAGCAGGTCTGGCTGAACGGGTTGGTTCAAGCAGTCGAATTCGACGTCGATGGATTGACAACGCTGAAGCAGGAGAATCGCCAGATCCACCGGATCACGGCAGGGCTCGCCTACAGGCCGACCCCGCTTGTGGTTTTTCAACTGGCCTACGAGTATACGAAGACCAACGGCGGGCGAAGTCTGGCTGATGTCACCAATTTCCTGCCGGCCCAGGCCGGCGAGGACCATGCCCACACGGCGCTACTTGGTGTAGCCTTCGGCTTCTGAGACCCGTGACGCGAGGCCAGGGAGGAGAACTGGGCATCTCTTCGACTGGCGCGCAGTCTTCTCTTTTGTACTCCATGGCCCCTTATGCTATAAGGATGCGATGCTTACCCGACGGCGCTTTCTCACCACGCTGCTCACGCCGGCCTTCCTGGCGCTGAGACCGGACCTGCTGAATGCGCAGGAGGGGGTCTTTCTCTCCGAAGGGGAGGCCCCAAAGATGATTTTTCCG
>JAHFDH010000077.1 GCA_023249055.1 Candidatus Methylomirabilota bacterium | reverse complement strand
CTCAGGATTTGGAGCACCTCGCCGAGGAGTTGCCGGAGGTCAGACCGGGCGACGCCTGCGCATTCTCGGTGGAGGCCCCTGACCGGACCGAGATGGCAGTGATGGTTGTCCACTGCCGGGAATTGGATACTGCCAAACAAGCCGATCTGATCCGCCGGTTGCAGGGGCTAATCCGAGAGTATTTCGCGCTCGATTGTTTCGTTGAACTCGTTCCTCCTCGCACCCTTCCGCGTACATCCTCTGGGAAACTTTCTCGGTCGAAGACCCGGGAAGAATTTTTGGGTCGCAATGACGTGGCCCGAGTCTTTCACAGCCGAAACGGATCCAATCACATCCGTCCCCCGCAGCCCGGCCGGCCAACGGACTCATGCGCGGCGTCATCGCGCTGACGGGAGCGACTGGATTCATTGGAAGCGCTCTGGCTCAACGGCTGACGAAGGAAGGATGGCGGGTACGCGCGCTGCTCCGTTCCTCAACCCCGCCGGTACATCTGACGGGTACCTCGCTGGAATGGGTACGGGGGACCCTCGATGATTGCGACAGCCTTGAATGCCTGGTGGGCGATGCGGATGTTGTCATCCATTGCGCCGGGGTCCTGCGCGGTATTACCGAGGCTGATTTTTACCCGACCAATGTGGAGGCGGTCTCACGACTGGCCTCTATCGCCGCGAGCCGCAGTCCCGTACCCCGATTCCTCCTGATCTCATCCCTGGCAGCTCGCGAGCCAGAGTTATCGCCCTATGCGGCCAGCAAGCGAATGGGAGAGATCGCCCTATCGAAAGCGGCCGACCGGCTTTCGTGGACCGCGCTTCGCCCTCCGGCGGTCTACGGTCCAGGTGATCGCGCGTTGCTACCCTTGCTTCGTCTGATGTGGCATGGGATAGCCCCCATACCGGGTCGTCAAGACGCCAGGTTTTCTTTACTCTACGTGGAAGATCTGGCGGAGGCCGTAGTGGGATGGCTCGCCCGCGACGTCCCGGAGAGATACGCGTTTGAGTTGGATGATGGACATCCCCAGGGGTATACGTGGCGTGAGGTCGTCGAGACCTTTGAGCGGCTTAGGGGAAGAGGGGTGGTTCGTTTGCAGATTCCGGAGTTGATCTTGAATCTGACAGCCAGGCTTAACAAGATGGCTGCTTCCGTGATAGGATACCCCCCGATGTTCACCCCTGGAAAAGTACGGGAACTCCGGCACCCGAACTGGGTGTGCGATAACGCCCCGTTCCGTCGAATCGTCGACTGGACGCCGGCGATACGCCTGGAGGAGGGGCTGCGGCTGGCGCTTGGCCTTCAGGCGTCTCCGGCGAGAAGTGCCCGCACACAAGATGGACATGATGAACTGTAGGCTGGCGCTCAGGTGACCCACTACGAGACGATACTTCCACAGCTTTATGAGATCTTGAGACCGTTCGCGCAGGATGGGCAGACCCTTTCCGATGAGACGGAACTGGTGGCCGATCTGGATCTTGATTCGATGAAGGTTATGGAGATCCTTCTCGAAGTAGAGGAACGGTTCGATATCTCCATCCCCTTGAATGTCATCCCTGACGTGCGGACCATCAGAGATTTTGCCTGCCAGATCGAGCAACTTACGGAGCAGAAGTGACACCCCTTCTGGACAAATTCCGACAGCTTGCCGACGCCCGTGACGCGCTGATGCAATTAAGCCAGGATCCCTTTCGAGTGACGATTGAACGGATCCTGTCGCCGACGGAGGCCCGCGTCAACGGCCGGCCCATGATTTTGGCGGGAACAAACAACTACCTCGGCTTGACGTTCGATCCGCAGTGCATAGAAGCGGCAGTCCAGGCGGTACAGGAGCAAGGCACGGGCACGACAGGATCCAGAATGGCGAACGGCAGCTTCAGCGGGCATCTTGCGTTGGAGCAAGAGCTGGCGGAATTTTTCGGGCGCCGGTGGAGTAATGTGTTCTCAACCGGCTACCAAGCCAACCTGGGCATTATTGCGGCGCTTACCGGCCAGGGAGATGTGATCCTGATCGACGCCGATTGTCATGCGAGTATTTATGATGGATGCCGGATGAGCGGGGCGGAGGTCATTCGGTTCCGTCACAACGATGTGGCTGACCTCTACAAGCGCCTCAGGCGCCTGGGGAAGCGATGCGCCAACACGCTCATCATCGTGGAGGGGCTCTATAGCATGCTCGGCGATCGTGCGGCGTTGGCCGAGATCGCGGCTGCAAAACGCGCGTACGGCGCCTACCTGCTCGTCGACGAGGCTCATTCGCTTGGGGTATTGGGGGAACGTGGCCGTGGGCTGTCCGAGGAGGTCGGTGTCGAAGATAGCATCGATTTTATCGTCGGTACGTTCAGCAAGAGCCTGGGCGCCACGGGCGGGTTCTGTGTCTCGGATCATCCCGAGGTAGACTTGGCCAGGTATGTCAGCCGCCCGTACATCTTCACCGCGTCGCCGTGCCCGTCGGTCATCGCTTCCACAAGAGTTGCCTTGCGCAAGCTCCGGACTGAGCCGGCACTGCGCGTTCGACTCTGGGACAACGCGCGGCGGTTGTACGACGAGTTAAAGGGGTTGGGATTCAGGCTGGGTCCGGATCCTGGTCCGATCATCGCGGCCCGGTTCGGCCAGAAAGAAGAGACGATCGCTTTCTGGAACGGGCTGCTGCAGCAAGGCGTCTACGTCAATATGATCCTGCCCCCGGCCGCGCCTGACGGCGGGAGCCTGCTCCGGTGTAGCGTGAGCGCGGCGCATACGCCTGACCAGATTGACCGCATCTGCGGAGCCTTTAGATCCGTTAAGGCGGCGCTTGAGGTGTAATACTGCGAAAGGCCTCGGCACTGTTTTTACGCCGGCCATTCATGGTGTCACATCCATACTACGCCGAAAATACGCATGATCGCTCTCGCCTTCAATCGTGTAAAATTCCTGGAATGGGCCACACAATCCGTTTCATCCTAGATCTATAAGGTCGCAAACAATAACGAGAAGAAGTGTTTAGAGGCGTCATTGGGGAGTCGCGCGAGGTAGCATCAGTGCCGACTGACATAGATCTGGTATATTTATGGGTAGATTCGACGGATCCGATATGGCAAGCCAAAAAAATCGAAGCGCTTAAAACAATGGGTGGGTACACGCCGGCCCCTTCAGCTGCTAGATTTAGGAATTATGATGAGCTCAAATACAGCTTGCGAAGCGTCGCAAAGTACGCACCCTTCATCCGACATATATATATTATTACAGACGAGCAGCGACCGACCTGGCTGAATTCAGAGGCTCGGGATCTATTTGTTGTTGATCATAAAGATATTTTCCCAGACAGTAGCTGCTTACCGTGCTTTTCTTCTAATGCCATTGACACTGTGCTGCATAGAATTTGCGGCCTATCTGAGTTGTTTTTGTATGCAAATGATGACATGTTCTTCCTCAATAATGCCTCCGCTGAGGATTTCCTTCTCAGCAATGGGCAGATGCGTGTGGGCTTCAAATCAACCCTCGCCCATATTCCTCGCGATTCAGAACACGATCCATTTTCTGAGCAATTCGCGAATACCTGCCGCCTGATGGAAGTGGAGTTGGGGAAATTCTTTAGGCCACGCATAAATCTCAGGCAGTGGCTACGGCGGCCTTTTCAGAAGAATGTGTATCTCTGGAATTATCTCAATCATCAAATCCAAATCGTCTCGAAATCGATTGCGTATGAGATACATGACAGGTTTCCGCAAGAGGTTTGCGCTGCCATGCATGAGAGGTTTCGATCTCGAGAGAGCATTAACGTCGCCGCGTTACTGCTTTATTATGCGATTTACAGGGGCGCTGCTGTGCCTACTTGGCGCAAAAATTGGTTGATGATATCTAAGATATCTAAGAAAGACCCAGGGCGCTTACTCCGGAAATCAAGAGATCTACTCAACACACCGCCGTCTCGCCGCCAGAAGTTGTTATGTTTAAATGACTGCGAATACAATGAGCACTTTGACTGGGGATCCCACGTCACGCATTTGATGGAAAGTCTTTTCCCGGAACCCAGTCGTTTTGAAAAAACGAGTGCCACAAACCGAGATGTTCACCCTCAAGAAGCGATCATGCGCGGTTAAGGCAGAAAAAGCGGCTGCGGAGGCTGTCGAAAGATCCCGCTCGCATCATCAAGGTTCTCGTTCAGTGGTCAACCTTATTCGGAACTGCTGCGTGTTGCCATTCGGTTCCGTCATAATGATGTGGCTGACCTCTACAAGCGCCTCAGGCGCTTGGGGAAGCGAAGCGCCAACACGCTCATCATCGTGGAGGGGCTCTATAGCATGCTGGGCAGTCGAGCGGCGTTGGCCGAGATCGCGGCTGCAAAACGCGCGTACGGCGCCTACCTGCTCGTTGACGGCTTGAAGTGTACGGAAGGGGCCGCCGCGTAGCGCCAAAGACGTCAGACGACCCCGCATGGGGGAGGTCTTACAGTGTCATCGCCACCAGGTCGATTTCGACGCTGGCGCCGCGTGGAAGGGTGGCCACACCCACCGTAGAGCGGGCTGGCTTGACTTTCCCCAGGTACTCGGCGTAAACCTCATTCATTTTCGCGAAGTTGCCCAGATCGGTCAGGTAAACAGTGGCCTTGATCACGTGGTCGAGGGAGCTGCCTCCGGCCTCCAGAACGGCCTTGAGATTTTCCAAAACCTGGCTGGTCTGGGCCGAGACATCGCCCTCAATCAGTGTGCCGGTGGCTGGGTCCAGGGCGATCTGGCCGGATGTGAAAAGCAGGCCATTGCATTTGATGGCCTGCTCGTAGGGTCCAATTGCCTTGGGCGCCTTCTCGGTGTTGACCGCCTCACGTGACATTTGCTCCTCCCGACCTGCCTGTGCGTCTTCACACGCGGACAGGTCCTATGCGCTCATGGCGCCGACGACATCGTGGATCGTTGTAGCGAGTGACTCAGAGATCCCGGCGGCCTGTCGCAACTCATCAATGCTGGCCTCGCGCAGGCGACGGAGACTCCCGAATTGGGTGAGCAGCGCTCGCCGGCGCTTGGCCCCAATCCCTGGGACGTCGTCCAGCAGGGAGCGGATGGCCGACTTGCCCCGCAGCGCCCGATGGTAGGTGATGGCGAATCTATGCGCCTCGTCCCGGATCTGCTGAAGCAGTTGCCTGGCCCTGGAGCGCTCCGGCAGCACGATCGGCGCGGACCAGGACGGGTGAAAGACCAACTCCTCTTCCTTGGCCAGACTCACCATTGGCAGCGTATGCAGCCCCAACTCCCTCGCCACGCCGAGCGCGGCGTTGAGCTGGCCGCGGCCGCCGTCGAGAAGGATGAGGTCGGGAGGCGGCATCTCCTCCGCCTTGTGCAGCCGCCGCCGCACTACCTCGGCCAGCATAGCAAAGTCGTCCGGCCCCTCAACTGTTTTGATCTTATAGCGCTTGTAGGCCGATTTCTTGGGCTTACCCTCCTCCCAGACTACCTGAGACCCGACCGCCAACGTTCCAGAGATATTCGAGATGTCGTAGGCCTCGATCCGCTTTGGCGGGGCAGGAAGATCCAGCGCTACCTGCAGCTCTTTCAGCGCCGCCTCGCGACTCTGCGAGGATCGGAGGCTGAGCGCGAGGGCCTCCTGCGCATTGGTAAGCGCCATCTGTATCAGCCGCACCTTACGCCCGCGCCGCGGAACCAGCAGTTCCACCCGGCGATTGGCCCGGGAAGCCAGCCAGGCCGCAATCAGCGGAGCGTCTTCCACGGGGTGAGACAGCAAGATCTCCCGGGGGATGTCCCTTGCGCCGAGGTAGAACTGCTTGAGCAATGCGGACAGCAGCCCGCCGACAGTCTCGGTTGCCAGCTCGAAGGTAAAGATCTCTCGGCCGATCAGCCGCCCTCGCCTGATCAGGAAGAGCTGGATCTGGGCCTCTCCCCCTTCCGCCGCCAGGCCGAAGACATCCTGATCCTCACCCCTTGGCGATATGACCCGCTGGCGCTCACACATCTGGCGGAGCGACGCGATCTGATCACGATGCTTGGCGGCTCGTTCATATTCAAGCGCCTCAGCCGCCTGCTGCATCTGCGCATCGAGTCGCTTCATTAACTCCTGATCTTTCCCGTCCAGCAGCAGTCGCGCCTGGTCCACCAGATCGCCGTAGGCCTGTTGGCTGATCAGGTCTTCGCAGGGTCCCTGACAGCGTCCCAAGTGGTATTCGAGACAAAGCCGTCGCCCCCTAATTGACCGGCACTTCCGGAGGGGGATCGTCTTATTCAAGAGGGCCAGGACGTCCCACATTGCGGTGGCGGGGACGTACGGGCCATAATAGAGCGCGCCATCATCCCTAATCCGGCGGACCACCTGGACCCAGGGGAACGGGTCGTTCAGGTCGAGCTTGAGGAAGGGGTAATGTTTGTCGTCCTTAAGGGCGATATTGTAGCGCGGCTTGTGGCTCTTGATCAGGTTGCTTTCCAGGATAAGAGCCTCCAGCTCATTCGCCGTAATGATGAACTCAAGGTCGGCGATTTGCTCCACCATCGGCCGGATCAGAGGCCGCTCGAGCGTATCCGACGCCTCCGTGAAATAGGAGCCGACCCGCTTCCTGAGCGACAGCGCCTTGCCGATATACAGCACATGGTCTTGCGCGTCACGGAACAGATACACACCAGGCGCGTCCGGAAGATTCTTCACCGTTTCCTGAAGCCGATCGATCTGCCGCATCATGGATAAAAAATGTCATAGGTGGGCGAGTCTGTCAAGGTGCGCCGTCAGGTGGTCCAACAGGCCAGGGCGCGGGCCATTATCACGCGCGGAGCCGTGGCGGCCCTCCACGGTGTACGGCACCGCTTGCAGGGCCACCGGTTCCGGTGGTGCCCGTACCTCCTCGGGATCTCGCGGCCTCGTGGGTGTGCCACGTGTCGTCGGGCGTCCGCGAGAGCCCCCACAGGCCGCCGGCCGTTGTCCCTGCGCAGCGCGCTTGAGCCTGCGGGGACCCCCCCCGTTCACAGGTGGCGGCGGATGCGCTTGGCGCTGATCTGGGGTGGCACGGGGCCCGTCCTGATGGGGGGGTGAACGAGTGGGAGGCGTACCACTCTGCTGTCACAGGAGGGAGTGTGACCCCTGTCGGATCCGTTTGCTAACATGTCCATTGTCCATTTTCCTGTTGACCCCCTGGTACTTTTTCTGTTACGGTCTTGCGCGTGTATCGGTACAACAGCGACTCGATCTGCAATCTGTGGAGGTCAGGATGTCGGGATCGGCTTATCACCACTGGACACGAAGATCCTTCTTGAAGGCCTCTCTCGTCTCCGCCATTGCGCTGGTCGGCAGACCGGTGTGGGCACAGGAGCTCACCCCTGCAATAGCCCCGGAGGGGAGGCTTGTGCTGTATAACACCCACACAGCCGAACGGCTGGATGTGACGTACCGGCAGCCATCCGGCGAGTATGATACGGATGCGCTGCGCGCCCTCGATCAGCTTCTGCGGTGTCACTACACCAATAAGGTCATTCAGATGGATATCGGTGTGATCGAGTTTGTGAACGCCCTGGATAAGCAGTTGGGAGGAGACAAGGAGATTCACGTCATCTCAGGTTTCAGGTCGCCCGAATACAATCGACTGCTACGGCGAAAAAGTCGACGGGTTGCTGCGCATAGCCTCCATCAGTCCGGCCGGGCCATAGATTTGCGTATTCCGGGGGTCGGCTTGAAGGACATTCGGAAAACGGCTCTGGATTTGAGATACGGTGGAGTCGGGTACTATCCCCGCAAAGGGTTCATCCACGTGGATTCCGGGCAATTCAGGTACTGGTGAGTGACCGCCGTCTGCGGCGTACCTTCATTGTCGTCTGCTTCCTGCTGCTGTCTGTACCCAATGAACTTTGGAGCACAACCTCTCCGCTTTACTCCCGTTGCGCCATTCAATACCCCAGCGATACCACGGTAGACTGGGAGTGTCGACGCCTGCGTACCCGCGAAACGCTGAAAACCCTGTTCGGGGACCGGTGGACAGATGTGGCCCGATTCAATCGGATCGACCGGCGTCATGCCCTTCCCGGTATCTTTCTCAAGATCCCCAAGCGGCTTGACGACGTCGCAGGTTTCACCCCGATGCTCAAGGAGTATTCCCCGGCAGCCGGCGAGGCCAAGTTTGTCCTTATAGATCTGTCGGAGCAGTTCCTTGGAGCATATGAATATGGTCGCCTGGTATTTTCGGCGCCGATTGCCTCTGGCGAGCGGAGAAACGAAACCCCCGCAGGCGAGTTTGCAATTACTGCCGCCCACCGCCACCACCATTCGTCGCGCTACACCATTGAGAAGACCGACATCCCCTATCCGATGAACTACGCTCTTCGATTCCACATCAGCAAGCAAGGTATTGCATCCTGGATTCATGGGCGCGACATGCCCGGGCATCCAGCGTCGCACGGCTGTATCGGATTGTACGATGAGTTGATGCAAAAGACGTACTATGGATACCCCCGCGAACCGGTCCTCGAAGATGCCAGGATTCTCTATCAATGGGTGCTCGCCCCTCTGCCTGAAGACGAGAAGTATCGGATCCTGGACAATGGGCCGCGGGTGTTGATTGTAGGACGCGCGCCGGCTCCGCTGCGACGATCAAGGTAGGACCGCTCCAGTGAAACACCGCTGGTTCGTCCGAGGCGATATCGGCGGCGCCGGAGTTCGCCCTCATGTACGGGCTGAGCGGCCTGTTTCTGCTGATGCTGCACGTGGGCGACAATCGGCGTCGCCCGCACTAGGCGCGCCAGGACTAAGACTGAATTGTGAGCAGCCTATACGCTCCTATCCTGATTTATGCTAATATCAAACGTCGTAAATTGCCTGCCTTACGAGACACCAATCGGACTCTACAGCTAAAAAGATGGATGTAAGAGGGATTGCCCGGTGCGAGGAGGAGTTTCATGGCTGACAGCTTGACCATCATCGACAACCGAACCGAGAAGAGGTACGAAATCCCCATCGAGCACGGGACGATCAAGGCCATGGATCTCCGGCAGATCAAGACCTCCGACGGCGATTTCGGATTGATGAGCTATGACCCGTCGTTTGGCAACACCGCGTGCTGCAAGAGCCGGATTACGTTTATCGACGGTGAAAAGGGGATCTTGGAGCATAGGGGCTATCCTATCGAGCAGTTAGCCGAGAAAAGCACCTATCTGGAGACTGCATACCTCCTGATCTATGGAGAGCTGCCCAGCGGCGAACAGATGGATGAATTCGTCAACCAGATCACACGTCATACCATGGTCCATGAGAACATCAAGAAACTGATGGATGGCTTTCACCACGACGCCCACCCGATGGGGATCCTCTTGGGGACGGTTGGCGCCCTCTCAACCTTCTATCCGGATGCCAAGAATATCATGAATCCGGAGGCCCGCCAAAGACAGATCATTCGCCTGATCGCCAAGATGCCGACGTTGGCGGCGTATGCCTACCGACATAGCCGCGGGCTGCCGTACGCCTACCCGGACAACAACCTGAGCTTCACCGGTAACTTCCTTAGCATGTTGTTCCGGATTACAGAGCCAACTTACTACCCGCATCCTGTGCTGGAGCGCGCCCTGGATGTCCTGTTTGTTCTCCACGCCGATCACGAGCAAAACTGCAGCGGCAATGCCATGCGATCTGTCGGCAGCTCTCATGTCGATCCATACTCGGCTGTGGCCGCAGCCATCGCGGCCCTGTATGGGCCCCTGCACGGCGGGGCCAATGAGGCGGTGCTCCGGATGCTGAAGGAGATCGGATCGGTGGATAAAGTGGCCGCGCATATCAAGAGGGTCAA
>JAHFDH010000196.1 GCA_023249055.1 Candidatus Methylomirabilota bacterium | reverse complement strand
TGGCGTCCGGGCCGGAGTCGAGAAACGCATCCACGCGGGTGTCCTTAATCTTCCACAACAACTTTCCGATGACCGCGGCGTCCGCCTTGGCCGTGATCGGTTTCCGGATCTCCCACCCTTGTGTGTCTGACTTGCTGAGACCGATCGGTTGTCCCTTGCCGACCAGCGTGACCTGGGTGACCTGGTTCGGTTCCAGCGCGAGCAGTGTTTTGTCGCGAAAATCGTCCGGCTTCCGATCGGCGCGGACACGCACAATGACGGTCACCAGGAAGACGGCCGTCTGATCGGGGCGTTTCGCATAGACGGAACGACCGTTCGGGTTGAGATCGCCAAGCAGCAGAGCCGGCAACGTGTTTCCGCCCTTGAGCGTCACACTGAGATGAAGCGAAGGACGCTCAAGTCCGTAGTCGGCGAGATTCCTTGGCGCCTCCTCGATGCGTCGTTCTTCTCCGGCTTCCAGAAGCGTATGGAGGAGCGAGGTGACCTCTGTACTGTCGGCCGCAGCCTGTACGGGCTCCGCCAGCCGCCAGCCGTTGCCTTCACGCTTCAGTGCGATCAACGCCTCGCCTTTCCTGATGGCGATGGTCTCAACGTCCTTCTCCTCGGCGTGGAATAATCGGTTGGCGTCCGACCCGGACTGTGTGCCCTTACTCTCCAGGGTGTAATAGGCTATCGCGGCAAACACAAGCAGCAGCGCGAGCAGGCCAAGCGGGCGCCACCTCACCGCGATCGCCTCCGCCCGAGGACCATCGATGTCCCGGAAACCAGGAACAGACCGGGTATCACGACAACCAACATCCAAAAGACCATCCGTCCCTGTGCCGCACTCAAGATAATCGGAGTGCTTTGTGTCTCTTGCGGCCGGATGGAGATCATCGCCTCCTCTTCGGCCAGCCAACTGATGCTGTTCAGGAAGAGATCTCGATTTCCAGAGAACTTCAGGAAATTATTACTGGCAAAGGCGGAGTTGCCGTATACCACCAGCCGGGCCACTCCCGATTGCATCTGAGTTCCTTGCTCTGTGTTGCTGCCTGTAGTATTCCTGTCCGCCTCTGCGCCTGCTGTTGCCTGCTCCACCCGCACCGTCGCGATCGCTCCTACCGGGACGGGTCCAGGCCGATCCTGCCCTTGCTCAAAGCTGATCTGGCCGCGATTCACCTCACCCTTGTCGGTTTCCGCCCAGCTTCCTGGTCCCGTCTCCCCAAGCTTCTGAACCGTCACTCCATCCGGCGAGGGCTTCGCGACATCAACCGAGCGCGCGAAGGGAAAGAGGGAGGCGAGGGTAAAGTTCTGGGTGATCGCGTGCGGATAGTAGGTCGAGACGATGGGCATCAGGTAATCGCCGCCCATCGTACGAGCGTACTGGTCCACGATCACATCATCGCCGACCTTGATGCCGTATCGGCTGACAAACGCTTTGAGGGTCGGCACCGCATACGGATCAAGTTGGATAAGCAACTTACCGCCTCGCCCGACAAACCTCTGCAGGGCTTGCAGTTCCGGTTCAGTCAGATCGCGTTTCGGTCCGCTGATCACGAGCATCGAGGCGTCCCGTGGGACCTCGCGTTCGCGGAGGAGCAGCAACTCCTTGACCTGATAGTTGGCCTTCTCGATGGCCTCTTTGGCCTGTCGGTAGCCGTTCCGAGACTTGTCCTCTAATTCGTTTTCCCCGTGCCCCGTCAGGAAATAGATCGTCCGCTTCCCTTCACGCAGCAGCTTGATCAACCCATTGGTCAGGTGTTCCTCATCCAACTCAGCGATCTTCTCCTCTTTCTCCTGGGTCTCTAAGATCGTGGTGCCGTACGTGGCGATGCCGTACCGCTTCGCCCTGCCGGGATTCCTGTCAGGATCGATCACCTCGAATCGGAACCGTGGCGACAGGTCGGCATACTGGCGTAGTAGATCTTCGGCTGGCCGACGCTCCGCCTGGTCCGCCCGGAAGAAGGCGGTGATGTGGATATCCCCGGCGAGTCCCCTGACCACCTTCCTGGTCTGATCGGCAAGGGTATAACGCTTTCCCGCGGTCAGATCGAACCGCGCATTGTGCTTGGCCGAAATAACCTCCACCAGGCCGATAATCCCCAGTACCAGCATCGTCATCAGAGCGACATTCAGTCCGGCGATTGTGGAGCGCTGATTCAGCCAGGCCGTGATCCCGCGAAAGGAGCGATAGACGCCGGTCAGGATAAGGATCGCTCCGAGCAGGAGGATGCCTCCCATCCACGTCTTCAGATCCGGACGGATGTTATAGGCAATCCCGCCTGTGATCAGGAGGAGGATGCCGGCGGGTACGACGACGCGAGTCAGCTTATCCATCGGTTACCCCCTCCACCGTTTCGATTCCAGGGAACGGAGTGTCAGGAAAAGGCAGAGGAGCGTAAAGTTGAGGTAGAAGACCACATCGCTACTTTCGATGGTGCCCTTGCCGAAGCTGTCGTAATGGTTGATGATCGACAGGTGCGAGAGGATAGGACCCAGCGTCGGCCCGGCCGCCTCGGTGGACCAACCGATTACCCACAGCAACAGGAGGACGCCGAAGGCCCCGACGGCGGCAACGACCTGGTTTTCGGTCAGGGAAGAGGCTAGTATCCCCAGTCCCAGGAAGGCCATCCCGAGGAGCAGCAGACCGAGATAGCCGCTCAATATCAGTCCCCAT
>JAHFDH010000076.1:3361-9890 GCA_023249055.1 Candidatus Methylomirabilota bacterium | reverse complement strand
TGGTCGGACATAAATGTCTTCAAGATGTCGATCGGGATCGGGAAGACGATGGTCGAGTTCTGCTCTGTTCCGATCTCGGTCAGCGTCTGCAGATATCGAAGCTGGATAGCGACAGGGTCCGAAGCCAGGATCCTGCCGGCCTGCGCCAGTTTTTCGGAGGCGATCAGCTCACCCTCGGCGTGGATGATCTTCGCCCGCTTTTCCCGCTCAGCCTCCGCCTGCTTGGCCATGGCTCGCTGCATCTCGTGAGGCAGGTCCACCAGTTTCACCTCGACCGCCGTGACCTTGATCCCCCAGGGATCGGTGTGCTGGTCGATAATCTGCTGGAGCCGCTGATTGATCCGTTCGCGCTCGGCCAGCAGTTCGTCCAGTTCCGACTGCCCCAGGACGCTCCGCAGGGTCGTCTGCGCGATCTGCGAGGTGGCGAAGAGGTAATTCTCGACCTGGACGATAGCGCGCTCCGGGTCAATCGTCCGGAAGTAGATGACGGCATTCACCTTCAGCGAGACGTTGTCCTTGGTAATCACGTCCTGAGAGGGGACATCCATGGTCACGGTCCGCAGGCTCACCTTCACCATCCGATCGATGACGGGAATCAGGAGGATCAGGCCTGGTCCGTTGCCGGCTCCGCCCAGATTGACGATCGCCTTGGCGAGACGGCCCAGGCGAAAGATCACCGCCCGTTCGTACTCAGGGAGTATACGGACCGAGCTGGCAAAGAGAAACAGCGCCAGGATGAGGAGAAAGAGTATCGGGAACAAGCCGAAAACAGTTGAGAGAATCTCCAAAGGATTCATGCCGGTCCTCCCCGTTGCCGTTGCGTTGACATTGTATCGGCTTCAACGTCCGCTGCCGCTTTATCTTTGCTGACGAATAACATAAGCCCCTTCAGCGCCCGGACCCTGACCTTATCGCCAGGCTCAGCTCCCTCCTCGCATTGAGCTGACCAGAGCTCGCCTCCAACCAAGACGCTTCCCTCCGGTTTGAGCGGCGTCCTGACTGTGCCGATCTGTCCGATAAGCCCTTCTGCGCCGGTCGTCGTCTGCTGGCGTTGCGCCTGCAGCGCCATAGCGACAATAAAGAGGAAGAATGCCGCCGTTGCCCCGGTAGTCAGCACAATGGCGGGCAGCGAGATTCGCATGAACGGCGCAGGGCTTTTGATGAGCATCATAGAGCCGAGGATCATGGCGATAATCCCGCCCACGGCAAGCATTCCATACGAGGTGACCTTGATCTCGGCGATGAACAGAATAATCGCCAGCAGGATCAGCAGCAGTCCGGCATAGTTGATGGGCAGGGTCTGAAAGGCGTAAAAGGCCAGAATGAGGCAGATGCCCCCCAGAACGCCGGGCAGGATGGCGCCGGGGGTGGAGAGTTCGAAGTAGAGCCCGGCCAGGCCCAGCATGAGCAACATGTAGGCGATGGTCGGATCGGAGATCACCTTCAGAACCTTATCGCGGAGACCCATCTCGATCCGAATGACCTCGACTCCCTTGGTGTGCAGGGTAACCTTGCCGTGGGCTGTCGTGACCTCCCGCCCATCCAGCGCCACCAGCAGGTCGTCCAGCTTGTTCGCCACAAGGTCGATGATCTTGAGGTTGAGCGCCTCCTTCTCGGTCGCCGAGACGCTCTTGCGCACGGCATCCTCGGCCCACTGGGCGTTCCGGCCGCGCTGCTCGGCGATGGTCCGGATATAGGCGGCTGCGTCGTTGGTGACCTTCTTGGTCATCTCTTTGTCCATCTGGCCTCCCATGTTGACCGGATGGGCGGCGCCGATATTGGTGCCAGGCGCCATAGCCGCCACGTGGGCAGCCAGTGTGATGAAGGCGCCGGCGGACGCCGCGCGAGCCCCCCTGGGCGAGACATAAACGACGATCGGGCGTTCCGCCGCCAGCATCTCCTTGATAATGGAGCGCATCGAAAGATCAAGACCGCCCGGCGTATCCAGCTCAATGACCAGTGCCTGGGCTACCTCGCGGTCCGCCTGCTTGATCGCCCGGATGATATAGTCGGCCGAACTTGGGGCAATTACCCCTTCCATCTGGATCACCAGTACGGGCCGGGCCGCCGGCTCCGACCCAGAGTGGGTGGCGGCAGGCCACGCCAGCGCGATCCCTATCAGCGTCCACCAGACAATAAGCCGTTTAATCATGTGCGCACTCAACTCATGGACAGCCAAATCATGTCAGGCGCTGGAGGCGCGTGCTTGACGCTTGGCTTGCTGCCACAGCCGCTCCATCTCCTCCAGGCCAAGCTCCCCGAGGCGGCCGCCGTCCCGTCGCAGCGTCTCCTCCATGGACTGGAACCTGGTTGTGAATCGCGTCACGGTTTTACGAAGCGCCTCCTCTGCGTTCAGGTTCAGGAACCTGGCGAGATTGACCAGGCTGAACAGCACGTCTCCCAATTCCTGCTCGATTGCTTCCGGCGCGGCGGATTGCATGGCCTCTTTGAGTTCGCCGAGCTCCTCTTCGATCTTTGCCGTCACTCCCGAGATCTCGGGCCAGTCAAAACCGACCCGCGAGGCCTTGTCCTGCAGCCGCTGGGCTCGGAGGAGAGCAGGCAACTCCCTCGGGACCCCGTCCAGCGCCGACACGGGGGCCGTCGCTGCCGCATTGCGCTCCTTGCGCTTCAGTTCCTCCCATTGCTCCAGGACCTCGCCGGCCGTCGAGGCTGTGCTGTCGCCAAACACATGAGGGTGGCGGCGCACCATCTTCTCGGTCGTCGCTGCCACGACCTGTCCTATGGTGAATTCGCGCCGCTCGGCCGCGATCCGGGCGTGAAACACTACCTGAAAAAGCAGATCGCCCAGCTCCTCCATGATCTGCTTGGGATCCCCCTCGTCGATCGCCTCCACCACTTCATAGGCTTCCTCGATCAGGAACGGCTTCAGAGTCTGCCGCGTCTGCTCCCTGTCCCAAGGGCATCCGCCCTCCCCCCGCAGCCGTTCCATGAGTCGCACCAACGCCTCGAACTGCTCTCCGCTTGTCTCCGCCATTGGGCCTCCTTGAAATTGCGAAGTCGCTGTTTTTCCTATAATAAGTATAGTCTCCGGAGGCTATCCGAGCAAAGCGAATCTCCGCGCCAGTCCGGGCAGGGATAAATTACTTTGACAAGGAAAAGGTGAAACGCTAACGTACCGTGTTTACGCTATCTTCGCGAGGCGACCATGGAATCCTTCTACATCAGCCTGGCCTTTGGCTGCGCCGCCGCCGCGGCCAATGTGGCGGGCGGGCTCCTGCTGACGATCAAACGGCGATGGGACGAGGTGCTGCTGAAGCACTTCCTTGCCATTGGGACCGGCTTTATGCTGGGGGCTGCCTTCCTTGGGATGGTGCCAGAGAGCGTTCGTCTGACCGACAACGCCCCCGTGCTCATTCTCGGCGGCTACCTGCTGATCCACTTCGCTGAGCATACACTGGCGTCCCATTTTCACTTTGGCGAGGAGACCCATGTGGAGGCTGTTCTTGCGCCGTCGGTGAGTCTCTTCGCCCTGACGGGCCTGTTGGTCCACACCTTCTTCGACGGGGTATCGATCGCCTCCGGGTTTCATGTCAGCACGGAGCTGGGCGTGCTAATCTTCGTTGCGGTAGCGCTTCATAAGATTCCCGAAGGGTTTACGGTCGGTTCCATCATGCTGGCGTCCGGCAGGAATCGCACAATGGCGATCGCCTCCTCGGTGGCACTCGGGTTATCGACTATTTGTGGCGTGTTGTTTGCATCTTACCTTGAAGGGCTCCTGGGGTATCGGCTGGCTATATCGGCAGGGGTCATGATCTATGTGGCGGCCTCGGACCTGATGCCGGAGGTCAACCGCGAGAAAGGAATCCTGATGGCGCTCATGGTGTTCGTTGGGGTCCTGCTCTTTTACCTGACCGAGCGCCTGCTTTCCGGTCTGGGTCACTGAGGCTGCTCGTCCACAGACCGGCCGGCCGAGCTGATTGTCCTTGTATCCGGCGCCGGGTTTGGTATATAATAACAACCCTTATGATCGGCAAAGAACCAGGAGGCGACGTGAAGAGGTGTTGGCGTATCGCGACGGTAGTAGCGGGCCTCGTCGTGCTGTTGGCAGGACCGGCGCTGGGAGCGATCTATTACCGAATCGATGAGGACGGGGTTGCGCGCTTTACGAATGCGCCGACCACACCGCAACACAGGCTGCTCCAGCCTGGGGTGTTGCCTTCCGCCACCAGACTGACCGGCGCGAACATGTCGGAGCTGATTGAGGCCCTGGGTGCCGAGTACGAGCTTGATCCTGCCCTGATTCGGGCGGTCATTCAGGTGGAGTCAAATTTTAATCGCAAGGCCGTCTCGCCAAAGGGGGCGCAGGGGCTGATGCAACTGATGCCGGCTACCGTCTGGCGCTTTTCCGTAGGAGATGTCTACGATCCTCACGAGAATATCGGAGCGGGTGCCCGGTACCTCCGCCAGCTCCTGGACCTGTTCCGCGGAGATCTTTCGCTGGCGCTGGCCGCCTATAATGCCGGAGAGAACGCAGTCCTTCGGTATAAGGGTGTACCGCCCTACGCGGAGACCCGGGACTACGTGACGAAAGTCCTCAGTCTGTACCGGCGCGACCAACGAGAGCGTCAAGCGGCTGGGCCGGTCAAGGCGGTCGCTCGGGTGGCCGCGACGCAACCTCCTCCTCCACCCCCGTCCATCTATAAGGCCGAGTCGTCCGATACGATCCTCTACTCGAACATCCCGCCGATCGTCCAATCCCCTTAGGTACGTAACAGGCGGTCTTTCCCTCCTGCTGGAGTTCCGGGCTTTTGCTATAGTCACAAGCGAAGCAATTTGTCGTAGGTCGCCGCGTCAAAGCCGACGATGAGCGTGCGACCCTTCCGGAGGATCGGGGCCCGCAGATTTCTGGTCGGTCCAAGCAGCAGCGCCAGGAGCTGAGCCCTGTCCGGCTTGTCCTTCCGCAGGTCAACGTAGATAACTTTTTGCCCTTTCGTCGCGTAGATCTCGTCGACTTCCCGGACCAGCGCGAGCGCTTCCTTCTCCTTCAGGGTGGTTTTCTTCGCATCCACCTGCAACGCGATTTCGATACGATGTTCCGCAAGAAACTCTTGCGTCTTGACGCAGGACTTTCACCCTGGGCGGTGATACCTCCAATCGACTTGTCCCATTGAACTCTCCTCTATCAGGCCGCGAAGATACGGACAAGACGGCCCTGGCAGCACATTCACTGGCTTCGCTGAGGGGGTCGCTTGCCCAGCAGCGGTGTGAGGTTCGCTTGGCCATCGATCCCCCGATGTGATGTCGACGCACCATCTTGTCGGATACCAGAGTCGGGCGCAAGAGGAAAGTTCTCGTCTGTCTATACCGGGTTGGTGACCGATACGTGTTCGCGCCGGCCTCAGAGGCCATTGTCCTGTGTTGCCGGTGCGACGGGTGATGAATGGGAGGAGTAGAGCAGAGTCAGTAGAACATTTCCTATTTGAATACGACAGATTCACGGAGATCCTCGATACTGAGGATCAATCCGGATAGCTAAAAAAGCTTGACACGATGGTCTGCTAAAATTAGAATCTAGGCTTTGCGACTAAGCACCAATAGGGTGTTTGGGTAAGAACTGAGAACGTTAACCGGTAAGGCGGTCAGGTGGAAAGGAGAAGGAGGAATGGCAATGCGAGATATCATGGTTGGCGAGTCATTGGTAGGTGACGGGAATGAGGTGGCACATATTGATCTGATGATCGGCCCCAAAAACGGCCCGGTCGGTGCCGTCCTCGCACAGCGCCTCGCTCAGCAGTCTGCGGGTCACAGCGCCCTTCTGGCGGTGGTGGCGCCGAATTTGCTGGCGAAGCCTGCGACGGTGATGTTCAACAAGGTGACGATTAAAGGGGCAAAACAGGCGGTTCAGATGTTCGGCCCCGCCCAGGCCGCTGTGGCGAAGGCCGTGGTGGATAGCGTCGCGGAAGGCGTCATCCCGGCGAAGGATGCTGAAGACCTGGCGATCGTGGTCGGCGTGTTTATTCACTGGGAAGCCGACGACAATAAAAAGATCTTCGACTTTAACTATCAGGCGACCAAGGAGTCGATCGCGCGGGCATTGGCCGAGCAGCCCTCGATGAGTGACATCTTGGCGCAGAAGGATAAGGTCAAGCACCCCTTTGCGTAGTCCGACCCGTACTGGGCAGTATTAAACAACAGGTTCACCCATACAAAGGGGCTGCCGGGCGACCGTGGAGGGCTGATGGTCCTCTTGCCCGTCGGCCCCTTTGAATTGTTCCGCTGAGTGAGGGGATATGGCGATAGAGCGAAAGCATCTGCTGTATTTTTTGACGACGGAGTCCCAGCCGAGTCCGTTCGACATCAACATGGCGTATGACGCGGGCTTTCACGCCGTGATTCCGTATGGCGGTGTGAACGAAGAGTCGGCGGTCCTCCTGGTGCAGGATATCATCTTCTCCCGCGGGCCGAAGGGCGCCAAGTTCAGCGCGCTCTTTATCGGGGGCAACGACATCGAGTCGGCTGAGCGGGTCCGCGAGGCCGCTGCAAAGAGTATGTTCCCCCCCTTCCAGGT
>JAHFDH010000076.1:0-3261 GCA_023249055.1 Candidatus Methylomirabilota bacterium | reverse complement strand
ATCAGGCGTTGGAGATCGCCCAGAGGCGGCTTGGCGGCTGAAGGCGATAGAGTCGGTTGGGCGTATTAGGTTCTACTATATTCTTACGGGTTCTGTGATAAGATTCTGTTAGAGGATAGGAGTGAGAATCAGGTGCCTGACACACAGTTCATCTTGATTACCGGCCGATCGACCAAGCAGGGCAAGTCGGTCCATCTCGGCAAGGAAGCCCAAGAGTATCGGGACGAGGTGTCGACCTTGCAGATGAACCTCAAGGACATCGAAGCGTTAGGGTTGCAGGATGGGGTTCAAGCTCGGGTCAAATCGAACTACGGTTCGATCGTGGTAACATTGAAAAAAACCGACATCCCGCAGGGGATCGTCTTTATTCCGTATGGAGAACTGAGCAATGCCCTGATCGGTCCGGATACCCAGGCCACAGGGATGCCTGATTCAAAGGGGATCACGGTGGAGGTTGAACGTCATGGCTGAGAACGTTGCCGTGAAAGAACCGGCTGTAAAAGAACCGTATGTGATGACGGGTGTCGTCTGCCCCTATTGCGGCGTGACGTGCGACGACCTTGAGGTCCGGGTCGAGAATGGGAAGATCACAGAGGTCAAGAACGCCTGCGTGTTGGGCAAGGACACCTTTCTCCATCACCTGGAAGGGTTATCGACCCCGCGGTTGTACGGCAAACCGGCGACGGTTGATGAGTGTATCGACGCAGCGTCTGAGATTCTTGCCAAGGCGAAGTATCCCCTGATCTATGGACTCGACTCGACCGAGCTGGGCGCGCAGCGCAAGTCGATCGAGTTGGCCGAGCTGATCGGCGCCAACATCGACCACACCTCTTCTGTCTGTCACGCACCGAGCTACCAGGCGGTGATGACCGTTGGTATCCCCACCTGCACATCGGGAGAGACGAAGAACCGGGCCGATCTGGTGATCTTCTGGGGATGTAATCCGGCCGAGGCTCACCCGCGGCACGCCACCCGGTATTCGGTGACCGTCAAGGGGATGTTTACCCCGAAGGGGAAGAAGGACCGGATGGTCATTCAGGTCGATGTCAGACCGACGCCGACCACACGAATCGCCGACGCCTTCATCCAAATGAAACCGAACTCCGACTATGAGGTCATTTCTGCGCTTCGAGCGCTCGTGAAGGGCCACGAACTGCAACAGGCCGAGGTTGGAGGCATACCGGTCGATGAGCTGAAGGCTCTGGTCGAAAAGATGAAGAGCGCCAAGTTCGGGATCGTCTATTGGGGGATGGGCCTGACCCA
The DNA here is from genome assembly GCA_023249055.1 of Candidatus Methylomirabilota bacterium. Classification (GTDB taxonomy): domain Bacteria; phylum Methylomirabilota; class Methylomirabilia; order Methylomirabilales; family Methylomirabilaceae; genus Methylomirabilis. The sequence goes on along the minus strand of JAHFDH010000076.1, from coordinate 1,998 downwards.
GACCAGGGGCAAATATATGAATCTTGTCGCCCTGCTCAAACTGGCTCAGGATCTGAACCAATTTACGAAATTTTCGTGCGCGGCGATGAGGGGTCACGGCAATGTGGTGGGGATGGCTCAGGTGCTGACATGGCAGACGGGCTTTCCCTTCCATGTCAATATGAGCCGCGGCTATCCTCGATTCAACCCTGGGGAATTTTCGGTGGTTGATATGTTGGCCCGCAAAGAGGTCGATGCGGCGCTGGTGATCGCCGGCGACGCCATCGGCAACTTTCCCGGGAGCCTGGCAGAACACCTGAAATCGATCCCGCTGATTGCCATCGATCCTAAAGAGAGCGATACGACCAGAGTCGCCGATATCGTCATTCCGTCGGCGCAGGGCGCCATTGCCGCCGGAGGCATGGCGTACAGGATGGACCACATTCCCCTGATGTTCAAAAAGGTGGTTGATTCACCCTATCCATCGGATCGGGAAATCCTCGAGCGCATTATCGCAAAGATCAAGGCGATAAAGAGTCGCGGTAACGGCGCTCCCGCCCCGGTCGGTAAAGGCTGAGGATAATCTATGGGACGCTCATTACGAATCGTCGGCGGCGAGGTCTACGACCCGGCCAACGGGATTAATGGAACAATCAAAGAGATCTGTGTTGAGGATGGCAAGGTCGTAGAGTCCTGTAGCGGACCCGCGGAGGTCATTGATGCCGCCAACCTGGTCGTCATGCCGGGTGGCGTCGATATCCATACCCACATCGCGAGTCCGGCGGTCAACGCGGCTCGCGGGTTCAGGCCGGAGGATCACCGGCACATGCATTTCAGTGCGAAACCCGGCATGCGGTCCGGCGTCGGTTCGACGGTCCCTTCTACCTTCGCGACGGGGTACCTGTACGCCCAGATGGGTTATACCACGGTGATGGAGGGCGCGAATGCGCCCATCGGCGTTCGGCATACCCATGAGGAGTTGATCGACATCCCGATCGTGGATAAGGGGCTGTATATCGAGCTGGGGAGCAACGAGTTTATCCTGAAGTTCATCAAGGCCGGCGAGATGGACAAGGTCAAGCGATATGTCGCCTGGCTTCTTCGGTCGTTGAAGGCGTATGGTATCAAGCTGGTCAATCCCGGCGGGGTGGAGCAGTGGAAGTACGGTAAGGACGTCGAAACCCTTGACGATAAGGTTCACTATTTCGACGTGACGCCGCGCCAGATCCTGAAGGCGCTCTCCTGGGCCAACGAAAGTCTTGGGTTGCCCCACTCGATCCACCTGCACGCCAATCGCCTGGGCATGCCCAACAACTACCTGACGACCCTGGATACGATGCGGACGCTGGAGGGTAGCCGACTCCACGTCGCGCACGCGCAGTTCCACAGCTACGGCGGGGAAAACTGGGGCGGTTTCTGCTCAAAGGCGCCTGAAATTGCGGAGTATATCAACACCCATCCCAACATCACGACCGATATCGGCCAGATTGTCTTCGGCGACGCCACCACCATTACGGCGGATGGCCCGTGGCAGTACCGGCTGTACAAGCTCAGCAAGAATAAATGGTACAACCAGGACATAGAGGTGGAGTCGGGATGCGGGATCGTCCCGTACACATATCGAGAGAATAACTTTGTGAACGCCCTTCAATGGGCCATCGGACTGGAGCTGTTCCTCTTGATCCGCGATCCGTGGCGGGTGTTCCTCTCCACCGATCATCCGAACGGCGGCCCCTTCTACCTCTATCCCTGGATTATCAGACTGCTCATGGACAAGCCGTTTCGGGACGAGATGCTCAAGCGCGTCCATAAGCGCGTGGCGTCGGAGACGATCCTGGCGACGCTTGACCGCGAGTATACCCTCTACGAGATCGCTATCATCTCCAGAGCCGGACCCGCGAGGGCATTGGGGCTCCAGCACAAGGGCCACCTGGGGGTCGGGGCGGACGCCGATATCACCATCTACGCCAAGGATACCGACCGGGAGCAGATGTTCGAACATCCTGTCTATACCATCAA
>JAHFDH010000195.1 GCA_023249055.1 Candidatus Methylomirabilota bacterium | reverse complement strand
TATCGAAACTTAAAACGACAAGCTAAAAACAGACCAGAAGAGATGGAGGGGATGTGAATCAGATCAAAGCGGACTCGCTGAACCTTGCCGAGCGCATCGTCCACATTAATAGAGTCGCCAAAGTGGTCAAGGGCGGGCGGCGATTCACCTTTAGCGCCCTTGTCGTAGTGGGTGATCAGAACGGACACGTCGGGATCGGGCTCGGCAAGGCGCACGAGGTGCCGGAGGCGATTCGCAAGGGGGTCGAGGCTGCCAAGAAGGATTTGGTCGGCGTTTCACTGACGCCGGCGAGCATTCCTCACCAGGTTGTCGGCAGGTTCGGCTCCAGTCGGGTGATCCTGAGGCCGGCCTCACAGGGTACCGGCGTCGTGGCGGGCCGGGCGGCTCGCGCCGTACTGGAGGCGGCGGGTGTCCGGAATGTTCTGTCGAAATCACTGGGATCTGATAATCCTCATAATGTGGTCAAGGCGACGTTGCAGGGCCTACAATCGCTTCGGGCGCCTGAAGATGTGGCGCGTGCGCGAGCCGCGCGTCCGGAAGGATTGATTGCTCAAGGGGCTTAAGATGGAGACAACCCTTCGTATCATTCTCCGAAAAAGTAAGATCGGCCATCCGGCGTCCCAGGCCCGAGTTCTCGCCGGGCTCGGATTGCGCAGAATCAATCAGTCTGTGGTACGCGCCGACACCCCCAACATTCGAGGGATGATCAGGAAGGTGGTCCACCTGGTCGAAGTCCAGCACGTTACCAGCGAGGAGAAGGGATGAAGCTGCACGAGTTGAAGCCGCCGGCGGGTGCAACCCGGCCGAGGAAACGTGTCGGTCGAGGGACCGGTTCCGGTCACGGAAAAACATCGGGCAGAGGAGAAAAGGGTCAGAAGGCCCGCTCTGGCGCCCACATCCATCCCTGGTTCGAGGGTGGTCAGCTTCCGCTGCATCGTCGCGTGCCGAAGCGGGGTTTTACCAACAGGTTCAGGAAGGTCTATGCCACGGTGAATCTGAAAGACCTGGAGCGATTTGAACCGGGTACGCATATCACCCCGGGCCTGTTGCAGGAGCGGAGGCTTGTCAAGGACCTGAAGGCGGGATTGAAGGTGCTGGCCGACGGGGTTCTCACGAAGCCTCTGAGCGTTGCTGCTCATAAGTTCTCCAAGCGGTCGATAGAAAAGATCCTCGCCTCCGGTGGGAAGGCTGAGGTCATTGGTGCATGATGGAGGGCGTCGGCAATATCTTCAGAGTTCCCGAGCTTAAGAAGCGAATCATCTTCACAGCCCTCGCGCTGATCGCCTACCGGATCGGGTCTCATATTCCGACGCCAGGCATCGATGCTCATGCGCTTGCCTCGTTTTTCCAACAGGCTGGCGGGACGCTGCTCGGCTTTTTCGATCTCTTTTCGGGAGGCGCGCTGCGCCGTCTTAGCATTCTTGCGCTCGGCATCATGCCGTACATCAGCGCATCGATTATCCTGCAACTGCTTGCGGTCGTCTTCCCCCCTCTGGAAAAGTTAAGCAAAGAAGGGGAGCAGGGGCGCAAGAAGATCTCTCAATATACGCGGTACGGCACGGTGCTGCTCGCAGCCATCCAGGCCATGGGGATTGCCATCGGCCTTGAAAGCATGCGGAGTCCTATCGGCGAGCAGATCGTGCTGAATCCTGGGATCGGTTTCCGCCTGATGACCACGATTACGCTGACCACCGGAGCGATCTTTCTTATGTGGATCGGCGAACAGATTACTGAGCGAGGGATCGGCAATGGGATCTCGCTCCTGATTTTTGCCGGCATTATTGTCCGAATGCCCGAGGCGATTGTCAACACCTGGCGGCTGTTAACGACGGGCGAACTGAATGCGCTGGCGCTGCTGGCCGTCCTGGTCCTGATGGTGTTGGTCGTGGCCGGGGTCATCATCATGACGCTCGGCCAACGACCCATCGTGGTCCAGTATGCGAAAAGGGTGGTCGGGCGTCGGATCTATGGAGGCCAGAGTACGCACATTCCGTTGCGGATCAATACCGCCGGGGTCATCCCGGTCATCTTTGCCGCCTCGATCATTGTGTTTCCCGCCACGATCGCACAGTTTTTTAATCACCCCTGGATGCAGGCTGTGGCGAGGGCGCTTTCCCCGGCTACGGTGATCTACACCGTGCTCTATGCGGCCGCCATTATTTTCTTTACGTACTTTTATACCGCCATTGTCTTCAATCCGATCGATGTTGCTGACAATATGAGAAAGTACGGAGGCTTTATTCCGGGTATTCGACCGGGGGCGAAGACGGCGGAATTTATCGAGAAGGTGCTGGACCGCATTACGCTTGTCGGGGCGATCTATCTGACGTTGATCTCGATTCTTCCGGAATTGTTGATCACGACGATGAGGGTCCCGTTCTTCTTTGGGGGGACGTCCCTTTTGATCGTGGTTGGCGTTGCGTTAGATACCGTACAGCAAGTCGAGTCGCATCTACTCATGCGTCACTATGAGGGATTCCTCAAGAAGAGTCGAATCAAAGGTAGACTGGGGTAAGGGGTTATGCGGCTCGTCCTGCTGGGACCGCCAGGCGCCGGCAAGGGGACCCAGGCCAAGCTGCTGACGGCCAAATTTGACGCCGCTCACGTCTCTGCCGGAGACCTGCTGCGACAAGCGGTGGCCGACGGCTCCGAATTGGGACAGG
>JAHFDH010000004.1 GCA_023249055.1 Candidatus Methylomirabilota bacterium | reverse complement strand
GCGCCTGGGACAATGCCAAAAAGAAGATCGAGGAGGGGCTGTTTGGCGGGAAAGGGACCGACTGCCACAAGGCCGCGGTCATCGGCGATACGGTCGGCGATCCGTTTAAGGACACCGCCGGGCCGGCCATCAACCCGATGATCAAGGTCATGAACCTGGTCGCGATCCTGATTGCACCCATGGCCATTCGCCAGATAAGCTGGGGCACGCGGAGTCTGATCGTGTTAGCGTCCGTGATTGCGCTTGGGCTGTCGGTCCTCTTCAGCAAGCGGGGCTCGATCGTGGAGGAAGAGCCCGTCGCCGCCACGAAGGCGGAGGCCAGCCGCGCGCACTGACCGAGCCGGTCTCTGCTTGTACTGTTCTGCCGTTATCCGTACACAGGAGACGGTCATGGGTAGGGTGTACGACGAAATCGATAACACGCTTCGCGCATTCATCGAGGAGCAGCGGCTGTTCTTCGTTGCGACCGCTCCGCTCGATGCGGCCGGTCATGTCAACCTGTCGCCCAAGGGACTGGATACGCTGAGGATTCTCGGCCCGCGAGAGGTGGCGTATCTGGACTACGTCGGTAGCGGTGCGGAAACCATCGGCCATCTGAAAGAGAACGGCCGAATCGTCGTCATGTTGTGCGCGTTGTACGGAGCCCCGAAGGTCGTACGCCTCCACGGTCGCGGCGAAGTGTTGGAGCCAGGGGGCGCTGAATACCGGCGATTGCGTCCGCTCTTTCCAGCCCACCCGGCCGGACGCGCGATCATCCGCATCTTGGTCCACCGTATCTCGGAGGCGTGCGGCTTCGGAGTTCCGGTGCATCACTTTGAGCGACAGCGGTCTGAACTCGTTGACTGGGCCGACGGTAAGGGTGGTGACGGGCTGAGCCGGTATCAACTTACCAGGAACGCGACCAGTATCGATGGTCTGGCGGCTGTGACGTGGCTGCAACCGCCTGACAGTTCCGGTGAGCCTTCAGCTGACTAGTTGAGGAGAAGGTTCGAGTCTATACTGAGACCCGCTGGCGAATAGTGGGCTCGTTGAGAAAAACGAGAGCATCATGGCAGCCTACATGATTCTTAATATTGAGGTGACCGATCCGGTCGGCTTTGAGCAGTATAAACGCATCGCGCCACCCGCCCTTGCCATGTATGGCGGCAGGTATCTGGCGCGTGGTGGTCGAACCGACACGCTGGAAGGCGATTGGGTACCGCACCGTCTGGTGATCCTGGAGTTTCCAGATGTGGCCCGCGCGAAGCAGTGGCTCGATTCCCCGGAGTATCGTGCGGCCAGAGACCTGCGCCGTCGGAGCGCGACGACTAAGATCGTCGTCATCGAGGGGGTAGAGTAACCATCCGATCGTACCGCTTTACGGCGCGAAATACGGTTGACAATGGGTCCTGTTCATACGACATGGACCAGACGGAGACCGTATGAAAACCATGCCGCTCCTCTTTTCTACGTTGCGACGTTGTCCGGTCCTCGATGTTGGGGGTCGGCGGGTGGGTCAGCTCAAGGATCTGATTCTCTTGCCATTGGGGGTCCTGCCGCCAGTGACGAAGCTCGTAGTCCTGACCTCTGAGAAGGATGAGCTGATCCTGCCGTGGGAGGCCGTGGCGCGTCTGGAGCAGGAGCCGCCGATGATTCACCTGTCTGCTGATCGTGAGGCGCTGCAACCGGTTGAGCCGCGAGCGGAAGAGATGGGATTGGGAAACACCCTTGTGGATCGAAAGGTCGTGGACACCAAGCGGCACAGGGTGATCCGGGTCAATGACCTGGAGTTTCAGGAGACGCAGGGACGGCTGCAACTGGTGGCGGTGGAGGTGGGACTCCGGGGTCTGCTGCGGCACCTGATATCCGACGCCTCGGTTGAACAGATCGAGCGCCTCTTCAATCTACGACTCGAACGGGAGACGATCGCCTGGGACGTGGTCGAACCGGTGGAGACCGAGCTGACCAAGGCCAAGCACCGTGCAACCTACGCCAAGCTGGCGAAACTCCACCCGGCCGACATCGCCGACATTATCGAAGAACTCAACCCGAGCGAGCGCGCGACGGTGCTGGCGGCCCTGGATGACGAGACGGCCGCTGAGACGCTGACCGAGACGGAGCCGGAAGTCCAGACCTCGATGGTCCAGATGATGGAGAGCGAGCAGGCCGCCGACATCCTGGAGCGCATGGAGCCGGATGAGGCGGCGGATCTCCTGAGCGACCTGCCGGAAGAGAAGGCGCAGGAGTTGCTCGAGACGATGGAGGAAGAGGAGGCCCAGGAGGTCGTGGAGCTGCTCACGCATGAGGAAGACACCGCCGGCGGGCTGATGACCACCGAGGTGTTTACTCTGCCGCCCGACCTTACCATGGTTGACGCGATTGGGCGGCTCCGTTCTGTTGAGGGGGCGGAGGCCGAGACGATCTATTACATCTACGTCACCGACGACCTGGAGCGGTTACTCGGTGTGCTGAGTCTTCGAGATCTGATTCTGGCCGATCCGGGCCAGCGTCTTGAAGACATTATGGTGCGGCAGGTCATCACTGTTCGACCGGAGACCGACCTGCGCGAGGTCGCCGAGACCTTTACCAAGTATAACTTCTTGGCAGTACCGGTAGTGGACGAGGGGGGGGAGTTGAGAGGGATCATCACGGTCGATGATGTCCTGAATCTGATCCTCCCGATGATATGGAAGCAGCGCGTAGCGAAAAAGTACATTTAGCCGTTACCACACTCGGGACATTCGATGCGGCTTTCGCGGATCAAGAAGCGGCGGATCCTCCGATTCTTCGCCATTATGGGGCCGGGGATCATCACGGCCAGCGTCGATCAGGACGCAGGAGGGATTACGACCTACTCCCTTGCCGGCGCCCAATTCGGCTATGGTCTGCTCTGGTCGCTGTTTTTCATCGCCATCGCCCTCGCCATCGTCCAGGAGATGGGCTCGCGGATGGGGGTCGTCAGCGGCAAGGGGCTCGCCGAGCTGATCCGCGAGCGGTTCGGCGTCCGGATCACGTTTGGCGTAATGGTGGTCCTGGTGCTGGCGAACCTGGCCAATACGGTCTCCGAGTTCGCCGGTATCGCAGCGAGCCTGGAGATCTTCGGTTGGAGCCGCTATATGACGGTGCCGCTGGCGGCGCTCCTGGTGAGCTGGTTAGTCGTCAAAGGAACCTATCGCCTTGTCGAGCGCATCTTCCTGGGCGCCAGCCTCTTTTATGTCGTCTATCTGGTATCGGCCTTTCTGGCCGGTCCGTCCTGGCCTACCGTCTTACGCCAGACGGTCAGGCCGAACTTCCACATCGAGCGCGACTACCTCACGATGCTCATCACCCTGGTAGGGACCACGATCGCACCCTGGATGCAGTTCTACATTCAGGCGTCGATCGTCGATAAGGGTGTTCGGCGCCAAGCGTACGGCTACGTCAAACTCGATGTCTGGATCGGCAGCGTCGTGGCGTCGGCTGTGGCGTTCTTCATTATTGTGGCGTGCGGGGCTACCCTCAACACACACGGGGTTCGGATCGAGACAGCCGAACAAGCCGCCATGGCGATCGAACCGTTCGCGGGCCAGTACGCGACGCTCCTCTTTGCCTTGGGCCTGTTTAACGCCTCCCTCTTTTCCGCGGCCATTGTCCCCCTTTCCACCGCCTATGCGGTCTGCGAGGGGCTGGGCTGGGACACGGGCATCAATCGGACCTTTCGCGAGGCGCCAGGGTTTTTCACCATCTATCTGAGCATGGTGGGCGCCGGCGCGCTCCTGATCCTCTGGCCGAACGCGCCGCTGATCACTATCATGTATCTTTCTCAGACCTTAAACGGCATCTTACTTCCGGCTGTCCTGGTCTTCATGCTCCTGTTGGTGAACGATCGGGCAATCATGGGTGCGCATGTGAACTCGCCGACCTACAACCTGATCGCATGGGGAACCGCCTTCCTGATGGTGGTCCTCACGCTGTTGCTGCTGGTGACCTCGATTATCTGATGTGAGCGTAACCCCAAGCTGGGCTTGACAGGGTAGGGGGGGAGAGGGTAAAAGAGGCGGAACGGAGGAGGGGGATGGGGCCGAAGCAGCGATATGCGTCAACGATCAAGGCGTGGCCGGTCGAAGAGCGGCCGCGGGAGCGTCTGCTGCAGCATGGGCCTGGCGCGCTCACTACGGCGGAGTTGCTGGCGATTCTGCTGCGCACCGGAACGGGAGGCCAGAGCGCTGTGGAACTGGCCCGCAGCCTGTTGGAGAAGACCGGAGGGCTCCGCGAGTTGGACCGCAAGAGCGCGGAAGAGCTGCAAGAGGCGAAGGGGCTGGGTCTGGCGAAGATCGCCCAGCTCAAGGCCGCCCTGGAGCTGGGCCGTCGGCTGTTGGCCGAGGAGAAGAAGGTCCTGGGAGCCGTGACCTCATCGAAAGAGGTCTACGAGTGGCTGCGGCCCCAGATGCAGGGCCTGGTCAAAGAAGTCTTCAAGGCGCTCCTGCTCAACGGAAATAACGAGGTACTGGAGAGCGTCACCGCCTCAGAGGGGTCGCTCACGGAGAGTCCTGTCTACCTCCGGGATCTGGTGAATCTTGCCAACCGGCATCGAGCGGCCGCCTTGATCGTAGCCCACAACCACCCCTCCGGCAACCCTCGACCGAGCGCGACCGATAAGTCGCTGACCGAGGAGCTGGTGACGATGGGGCGGTTGCTCAAGATCGGCGTGCTGGATCATGTCATTATCGGTGATGGATGCTATTACAGCTTCGCCGACGAGGGGCTGATTGAACGGTACGGAGCGGCCTTTGACGGACGTCGAACACGGTAAGGGGCAGAGCCAAGGAGGAGGTAGGGTGTGATCGACAAAATCCTGTTAAGGGTCGTGGGTACCGTAGGACTGGGAGGACTATTGCTGGCCTCCGGGTGCCAGTTTCTCCCGCCGGAGCTCAGGACGCTTAAGTCGCCGATCAGGTTGACTCCGTACAAGCACGAGGTGACGATTCAACCGGACTCCGGGTCGGGTCCCGCGCCCTTCAAGATCGATTCGGCGAAGGCCGGACCAGCCGAGGTACAACTGACGCTCTCGAATCCGACTAGTTCAACGATTCGAGTGGTATGGGCAGAGGGGACGTTCATTACGGCAGAGAGTCTTTCGTATGCCATAGGGGTGAAGACCGATCGAGATGGGCCGTCACGGGAGCCTACCATCATTGAGGCCCATAGCACGATTCGGGTGACGGTTATCGCCATCGCCAAAGACGGCAAGTCAACAGCGTCGGGAAGTGCGTCGATCGAGGCGCCCTACCGGGTCGGACTGAAGCTGAGCGCTGAGCGCGGGCTCACCCGATGGAAGGGCACAGTATGGGTGTTTGTCTTATAAGGTATCCTGAGAATGAGGAGATATCTCAAGAGTGGAGGAAACGAGACAATGCGCGCAACGTGGAGAGCGGTGGAGCGCACAGTGCGGGGTGCGAAGCGTGATGGACGCTCTATGCTCAGAGTCGGAGTATGGATATGGGGAGCTGTTCTGACGTGCGGTCTTGTATTCGTGTGGGCCTTGAATGGATGGACTGATGAACCCACGCAGGCGGGTGGACACCATCATCACCCGGCGGCGACACCTCCGCAGAAGACCATGCCGCAGAAAACACCGGTCAAGTCGCAGCCTCGTCTCGCTATCCCCCCGCGGTGGCGATTCGCCATCCCGGCCGGTGATCATCACGCGGGGCGGCAAGTCTATGTCGATCTTGAATGTTATAAGTGCCATGAGGTGTTTGGTGAGAACTTTCCCGCGCCGAAAGCCGAGCGGGGGAATGTCGGACCCGCCCTCTCCGGGATGGGGGCGATGCACCCCGCTGAGTATTTCATCGAGACGATGATCGATCCGAATGCCTCCGCCGCCTGGCGGATCAAGCACCACAAGGACGAAGACAAAGGGTATCTTGGTGTCGACGGCAAATCAAAGATGCCCAGCTACAACGACTCGATAACCGTCCAACAACTCATCGATCTCGTGGCCTATTTGAAGAGCTTGACCGAGGGCGGGCACAAGCATTGATCGAGAAGAGGTTCAAGATTCAACGTTCGACGTTCAACGTGCAAGGTTCAAGGTTGTAACACTGTTTCACCGCAACTCGAAACTCGGAACGCGGCACATGGAACGTATTTCTGATCTCTATCAGCGGCAACGCGGCTTCTTCGCGCGGGTCTACGAGTCCGGGAGTCCGACACCGTGGCCTTCTGTTGGGCCAACACCGGCGGTCGGCCGATTGCCCCATCTGTTGAAGCGGGGCAAGAGGAGTGGCCGGGTACTGGACCTGGGTTGCGGCGAAGGACGACACACGCTTCTCTTTGCCAGGGCAGGCTTCTTCACTGTAGGCTTTGACTATCTGGCGGCGCCTCTCAGGACGGTCGCACAGCGGGCACGAGCGATGCGCCTTACTCCACGTGTTCGGCTTCTGCTGGGCGATGCGCTCGTGCCGCCGTTGAAACCGGGCAGCTTCGATGCGCTGGTAGACAGCGGAGTGTTCCATCACCTCAGGAAAGCCGACTGGCCGATCTACTTGGACCGCGTGCTGGGCCTTGTGAAGCCGGGCGGATATTTTCATCTGACGGTTTTCAGTACCAGGTTCAAACACTATCCTGGCGAGCAGCGGACACGCAACTGGTGCGTCCACCGCAACCACTATGACCGCTTCTTCGTCAAGCGAGACTTTGCGGGGATCTTCGGCCGACGGTGCGAGATCCTGTCGATCGAGGAGGAGCGCGATGGACTGAACGGCTTCTTCCACGTCCTCATGCAAATGCGTGCGACTCCTGTACGGCGCGCCGACCCTCGTCGCTCGTGTTGATCTCCGGTCCTCGCGTGAGCCTCATGGTCGTCGTTGGTCTTCTCGCTCTGCCGGGTTCCACATCGTTCGCGCTGCGTACCTTACCTTTTACGGATCTCTGCGCTGCCCTTGCTGTTCTACAAGAGGCAGAAGCGGCGCGTGAAGAGACCGTGGTCATGGGGGATCGTGAGAGCCGCGAGATCATCGCGCGGTCAACCCTGCGGCGGCAGATTCCGACGATACGGTTCACAGGAGACCGTCGAACCTACGAGTTTCTGGTGATGCACCCGTCATTGGCGACGCAACTGGCCAGGCGCCTGTATCCGCCTCTCGAGCGCTACACTGTAACGCAGATTGGAGAAGGTGTCTACACGGTCGAAGACCGGGGCGCCCTGCGGGGCGACGCGAGGCTGATCGCCGCAACGGGCGATCACCGCATCTATCGGTTCCAGGGAGAGTTCCGATCCCTTGCGCACCTCATCCGCTATACCGGCCGGATGGTGCTGGTCCTTCGCTATCGCGAAGTACGGGAAGGGAGCCGGCCCTTCATGGACAGCGACCCGGACTTTTACCTCCGGATCGATCACCCGTTTTTCCACGTGATGACAAAGCTCTTGTCGCCGCTTCTCGCATCAATTATCGATCGGCGGGTGAAGATGATTGTTGAGGCGACGAGAACCCTCTTCGACCGGGTGCAGACGGACCCCAAGGGACTCTACCAGCAGATGCGCGCGTGGCCGGAGATGCAACCCACGGACCTGGAGGCCTTTCGACAGGCCTTCCTCGGCAAGGAGGCGGTAGCGCGATGATCCTGCGGGAGGCGATCGGTCAGCTCTTCATTCTTGGCTTTGAGGGAAGTGCGCTATCCGAGGCGCTTGAGGGCTTCGTGCGAGATCTTGCCCCTGGCGGCGTGATTCTGTTCGGGCGCAATCTTGGCAGTCCGGAAGAGATTGCGGTGCTGACACACGCACTCCAGGCGTCATCGGCAACGCCGCTCTTTATCGCGATTGACCAGGAGGGAGGGAAGGTGGCTCGACTGCAAGCCCCCTTCACGCGGTGGCCATCTGCCGAAGCCGTTGGGGCGACAGGTTCCACAGAACTGACTAGTGCGATTGCCGCATCGATCGCCAGGGAACTGGTGACGGTCGGGATCAATATGAATATGGCGCCGGTACTCGATGTCTTGACCAATCCCGCTAACCCGGTTATGGCTGGCCGAACCTATGGTTCAGACCCGCTCATGGTGGCCCGGCATGGCATCGCCTTTTTCAGAGGGCTTGCTGAGCAGGGAGTAATAGCGGTCGGGAAGCACTTCCCGGGCCATGGCGATACGACGGTTGATTCGCATCTGGCGCTCCCGCTTGTCCCGCATGACCTCGACCGGCTCTCGGCGGTCGAGCTTGCTCCATTTGCCGCCGCGATCAGCGCGGGCATTCCGGCGCTCATGACGGCGCACCTCTTGATCCCCGCTCTGGACCAGGACCGGCCAGCCACCCTGTCTCGACGGATTCTGACCGATCTGTTGCGGGCGCAAATGAATTTCAGCGGCCTGGTCATCAGCGACGACCTCTTGATGCAGGGGATTGCCGACAGCACGACACCCGGTGAAGCGGCCGTTCGCTTCCTGGAGGCCGGAGGCGATCTCATGCTGATTTGCCAAGACGAGGCGGCGCAGCAGCAGGCGCTCCAGGCCGTCGCGGAGGCTGTGGAGATTGGACGACTCACGGAGGCGAGGATATGGGCGTCGTGCGATCGAATCGTCAAGGCGAAGGCGCAGTACCTGGGCCGCACAGCGGCGGCTTCCGCCGGGACGATCCGCGCTGTTGTGGGCTGTGATGCTCATCGGCGGCTGGCTGAGCGTCTGATGTAGCGTCGGTCATGAAGCGCCTGCGCCGGATAGTGGTTCCGCTCAGCGTACTGGGGCTTACCGCATGTACGGTAGGCGCGGGCCTGCAAGTCCTGTCGGCTCCAGAAGAGAAACTTCGCGTAGAGCGAAGCGCGCAGACGCTTCTTCGGGCTCTCCCATCCAATGTCACCCGACGTACGTTTACCTTCCGCATCATAGCCGACGATCGAGCCTCCGGATGGAATATTGCGCCGGGCCTCATGTATATCAGTCGGACGGCGGCCCGCGATACCTCCGACGACGAGTTGGCCCAACTCATCGCCCATAGTATCGGGCACGACCTGTTGGCCCATCCGATGGCCGATCCGGATAGTTCAGGCGCCCTTCAGGCAGCGGAAGGTGTCGTCATTGCGGTGGTGCCGGGAGGGATCCTGCTGGCTGGGGTCATGGAGGGCATGATGGGGAGCGGCGACTACACCCTCGCCCAGGAGATCAATGCAGAGCGTATTGGGCTGCGGCTCTGGCTTCACAGTGGTCGGACATGTGCCGCGTGGATGTCGCTACGCCAGGCTCAGAAGATTCACGGCCGCAGTTGGCACGAACCGATCAAAGACGTGACCCCGCCCTTCGACGATCTTATGGCGACTGCCGCGGAGGAATGCGTGGGACACCGGTAGGGCCGCCGCTCGCCGCGCCCGGTGCTACGTGCGAGATGCATGATAGTCAGTGGCGCGGAATGTGCCGGCTGCCTCAACCAGCGCGCGAAAGAGCGCGAGCTGTTCGCCGTGGCCGGTAAACATCCGTTCAGGGTGCCAGTGGACGGCGAGGAGAAAACGGCCGGCGCCCTCAACCCCCTCCACGACTCCGTCAGGGGCCACCGCATTGACCGTCAGGCCGGGGGCCAGGTCGCGGATGATCTGGTGATGGGTGCTGGTCACGCGCAACTCCCGCACGCCAAGAATCTCGGCGAGGCGCGAGCCTCCCGTAATGGCGACCTGATGGACCGGCTCCCTGCGACGCTCCCGCGGGCTCTGATGGGCCGAGTCGGTCTGCTGCCTGTAGGAGAGGTCCTGATACAGGCTGCCGCCCAACGCCACATTCAGGACCTGAAGCCCGCGGCAGATCCCCAGGAGCGGCAGGTCGCGGCTGCGGGCAGCGTGAACCAGTTCTACTTCGAAGCGATCCCGCTCTTCGTCGATCTCACCGCATCGATCGAGAACGGTCTGGCCATAGAAGGAGGGGTGGATGTCGGCCCCTCCGGTCAGGATGAGCCCATCGACGATGCCCAGGTATGCCTCGGCCACGGCGGGCGCTGGAGAGATGGCTGGAAGGATCAGCGGCAAGCCGCCGGCCTCCAGGACAGCGCGGGGGTAGCCGTCCAGGATCGCCTCCCAGCGCTCGTCGTCATCCTGATAACGCCAGCTCGTCATCCCGATTGTCGGTCGCATCTATGATGTCCTGCGTACGACGCGGCCCGGTCTGGCGCCGGTGTGCTCGCCGTCCTCTATCACCACAATTCCGTTCACGACGACATGATGGATACCGATGGGATACTGGATCGGTACCTTGTAGGTGGCCCGGTCGGTGACGGTTGCGGAGTCAAAGAGGACCAGGTCCGCTGCGCAGCCCGGTTGCAGACGCCCTCGGTCCGGCAGGCCAAGCTTGCAGCACGGATCCCAGGTCATCTTCCTGACGGCGGTCGGCAGATCGAGGAGACGCCTCTCGCGCACAAAATGGCCCAGCACTCGCGGGAAGGTTCCGAAGGTTCTCGGATGAGGCCGCCCGTGGCTGAGCGGTCCCTCATGGCTGCGACAGCCTGAGTCCGATCCGATCATCGCATACGGCTTTTGGAGGATCGCTTGCAGGTTGTCTTCACACATGGTGAAGAAGATAGCATCGACCTGCATCTGCTCTGCCAGAAGCAACTCGAGAATAAAGTCGACCGGTCCCGTTTTTGCCAGCTTCGCCGCCTCGCTGACGCGCAATCCTTCGTACCGGCGGTGCTCGTCCCGAGTCACCTCAGAGATCATCAGTCGGGACCAGTACTCAGAGGGATAGCGAGACGTGAGGTCCTGTGCCATTCGAGCGCGCGCGGCCGGATGGCGCAGCCGCTCCACTCGCTCCCGTTGTCCGCCTTCCAAGGCCCAATCCGGCAGGACCGCCTGAAGCCCCGTGTTGGAGGCCGTATACGGGTAACGGTCGCAGGAGACATCAAGGCCTCGTGCCTGCGCATCTTCAATACGGCGGAATGCGTCATAAAGCTTCGTCCAGTTGCGCTCGCCGGAAGTCTTGAGGTGAGAAATCTGAAGTGGAATCTTGGCCTGCTCCGCCACCCCGATAATCTCGTCGATCGCCTCAAGCAATCCGTCGCCCTCGCTTCGCATGTGGCAGGTCAGGATGCCGCCGGCATTCCTCACCGCAGCGACGATTGCGACAAGCTCGTCCGGCATTGAGAAGCAGGCCGGGGCATACACCAGGCCTGTGGATACACCAAGCGCGCCCTCGGCCATCCCTTGTCGCGCCCCGTTGATCATCGTCTCCAACTCTTCTGCTGAAGGCGCGCGATTGGCGCCTCCCATGGCTGAGCCCCGTAGCGTGTTATGGCCCATCAGAAGGCCGAAGTTCTCGGATATTCCAGCCGTCTCGAGGCGTGTGAAGTACTCGGCCACGCTGCTCCAATCGTGGTCGAGACCATACAGGTTACGGTAGAGGGCCGTCCGTTCCTCGAGCCATGGTCCCCAGATCGGGGCGGCTGCATAGCCGCAATTGCCCCCGATCTCGAGAGTCACCCCCTGTCGAACGGCGCTGTCGGCCGTCGGCTGAAGCAGAAGATGATAGTCGGAGTGGGAATGGATATCTACGAAGCCGGGGGTGAGCGTGAGGCCGGTTACCTTGATGACCCGATGTCCCATGGATGGAGCGACCCGCCCGATCTCAGCGATTCGATCCCCTGTCACGGCGAGATCAGCACGCCGCGCGGGCGTGCCAGTCCCGTCAATCAGGTCAGCCCCCTGTATCACCAGATCATACATGACGTGCGCTCAACCTCTCACCCTTGCCGACGCAGCGGCGCCTTCTCAAGCCAATAATTTGATCCGTCCTGTATACTTCGTCTCGAGTTGGCGATTGTGTTCATCGCCACCGGGCAGATTGGCGCTGAGATAGACCGGCGGCACAAGCCCCTTGAGCACGAACTGCTCCACTACGCTGCACACGATCGAGTTGATGATGAAAGCCCCTGCGATCAGTGAGGTCGGTCCCACCTTCGCCGCAAGGCCGGGAAACGCGAGCGCGCCGTCGCCGGCCTCACCGCCGTTATCGATGGCGAGATCCGCAACCTCGAAGAGGCGTTTGCCGCTCGCATGGCGTGACGCCACGGCCCGGGCATGGTGGAGCGACGTGATGGCGATCACGGTGAGCGCCCGCCTCTTTGCCTCCAGCGCCAGCTCGACCGGAACGGCATTGATCCCGGAGTTGGAAATGATGATGAGGACCTCGCCGGAACGCGGCGCGTGGTAGTCGAGGAGAATTGCGGCGATACCGTTGAGCCGCTCGAACTGTCCGCTCTTTTTCGGAGACGTAAGCGGGCTCAGAAACGGCTCGGTCATCGGATTGACGGGGACCAGTCCACCGGCGCGATGGAATGTCTCTTCGGCAACGAGTTGGGAATGGCCGCTGCCGAAGACGTGGAGAACGCCGTCACCTGCAAGAGATGAGAAGATCAGATCGACGGCCCGGTCGATCGTCTCCGCCTGGGTTCGTTGAATCTCGCCGAGCACTCGTCCTATGGCTTCGTAATAATCTGAATTGGGCACCGTATCCTCCGTACTGTATACTGCGTGTCCCATTCGCTGCAATCAATCTACCGTGTTTGCCGTCTCACCGCTATTGTAGTCCCCGAAAAGCCCGTCCCGGCACAATCTTGCCAAGTATTGCAGGATGGCTCGCCCCGGTGATGGCGGGCAGATTCCCTGGCAGGCCGTATGCGGTCAGGTAGGCCAATAGAGCGAACGCCGAAGCCTCGATAGCGCGGCCGGGAAACCCCGCTTCGGAGGCGGTGAGGAGACGACACTCAGGCAGTGCCTCCTGGAGCTGTGTGATCAGCATCGGATTGTTGGCGCCGCCGCCACAGGTGATCAGCTCAGCTGATACGGCGGCGGCCGGCAGGTCGCGTGTTACATGAAGGGCCACCGACTCCGCCGTAAAGGCGGTGACAGTCGCGACCAAGTCCTCCTTAGTGATACCTCGAGTCGCGGCGCGGTGGAGCAGGGCGTCGATCACGAGCGGACCGAAGGCCTCTCTGCCGGTGCTTTTCGGCGGTCGGCGCTTCAGGTATGGGTGAGCCATGAGGAACCGCAGCAGTTGCCGGTTGACCTGTCCAGCTCTTGCTATCCGGCCATCCAGGTCAGCGTACATTTGCCCGCTGCTCAACCGTGCCACGAGGCCATCAATCAAGACGTTGCCTGGCCCCGTATCAAATGCCAGCAGACCGCGCAGCCCACGCCCTCCTGGAAGAAAGGTGAGGTTCGCGATTCCGCCGAGGTTCAGCACAATCCGGTCTCGTCTGGCATGTCGAAAGAGAAGCGCATGCAGGTAAGGAGTAAGCGGCGCGCCCTCGCCGCCGGCCGCCATGTCTCGAGGGCGGAAATCGGCGACAGTCGTCACCCCCGTTCGCTCAGCGATCACCGACGGCTCACCGATCTGCAACGTGGAGCGAACCGACACTCCGTGCTCAACTGGGGCGTCTGGGAAATGGGCGATGGTCTGCCCGTGCGAACCGATCAGGGCGACATCACGCAAGGAGATACCGGCGCGCCGGGTTACCAGCGCCGCGGTCTTTGCGAACAGTTCCCCAAGCAGCGCGTTCAAACGACAGATCTCGGAGGTGGCACCCGATGCGGCGTCTGCCGCTCGCAGAATGCGCTCTCTGAGTTGCGCAGAGAACGGGCGCACGAGAAACTGGATAAGCCGAATCTCAGGTAACGCTTTTTTCGGGGTGATCTCCAGAAGTGCGGCGTCGATTCCGTCGGCCGACGTCCCCGACATAAGGCCGATAACGTTCATGGCTCCATTACGCGGAGGGTTGGCACTGATGTCCAAACTCTTCCTGAATGTGCCGTCGAGCGGTGGGATCGGTGAACAGGTCCACGGCGGTCATGGCTAACGCTTTGGCTGCGAGCAGCATGGCTCGGTCCCCAGACAGCCCGCCGGCGGCCTCCGCAAAGGCGTCGGAGTGGCAGACGACGTCGGGTTGGTCGGTCAACGCGATGGTGGGATGAATCGTGGGAACCACCTGACTGACGTTGCCTACATCAGTAGAGCCCAGATCCTGATCCTCTGACGTCTGCTCTACCCGCTCGCCCAACGCCTCCAGGTTCGTGCGAAAAATGGTACCCAGGGCTCGATTACACCTCATGGGGTGGTACTCTTCGCCTTCGTCGTGGATTGTTACGGCGGCGCCTGCGGCCGTGGCCGCAGCCTTGAAGCAGGCAACCACGCGACCGTACAGATGGCGCAGGTAGTCGAGATCGAGCGACCGAATACAGAACCGCGCGGCCGCATAGTCCGGAATGATGTTAGGCGCGCGACCGCCGTCGGTGATGATCCCGTGGATCCTGGCGTCGTCCCGGAGCTGCTGGCGGAGCGCATTGAGATTCGTAAAGGCAAGCACCATCGCATCGAGGGCATTGATACCGAGATGTGGGGCCGCCGCGGCGTGGCTCGCCTTTCCGAAGAACTCGACCCGAAGCGCCCGCATCGCTAACGCGCTCTTGAATACCTCAGTTCGGTTGCTGGGGTGGACCAGAAGCGCGGCGTCGACGTTGGCGAACAGACCCGCCTTTACCAGAGCAATCTTACCCCCGCCCCTCTCCTCGGCGGGGCAGCCGACCACCAGTACCCGTCCACCGAGTGCCTGCAGAAACGGCTGTAAGGCGAGGGCGGCGCCAATGGAACTGGTAGCGATCAGATTATGGCCGCAGGCATGGCCAAGGGAAGGCAGCGCATCGTATTCGGCAAGAAAGGCGACGGTGGCTGATGGGTGTTCGACGCCCGCCCTGGCGACAAAGGCGGTCGGCAACCCTCCAACTCCCTCGATCACCTGAAAGTCATGCGCCTTGAGGAGTGAGGTCAGATGTCGTGCCGACTCCCGCTCCTCATAGGCCAACTCCGGATGCAGATGCAGGAAGCGGCTGGTGGCGCTCAGTGTGTTCGACAGTCGATCGACGGCCGCAACAATCTCGTCTTTGAATGGCATTCCTGGGGCGACCCTGTTCATCTGGAATGCATCTCATGGATGAGGTGATGTGATGTGAGCAACTCCATGTATCAGACGCGCGTGGCCGTTTACCGGGTCACAGTGAATGCGGTTTGTTGAGTGGCTTCCACACCATCTGCCTTCACGGTCATGATTACCCGATAGCTTCCATTCGCTGCGTTCGAAGGGAGGGTGAGCGGCTGACTGCTGGTCCAGGTCCCACCCATGCGCTGGACTTGCAACGTTGAATCGCCAACTGCGGAACCATTGAAGAAGATCTGTCGGCGTTCCGAAACTTGAACGGCTTGCTGGACGTTCGGAGCGAGCACGGCGAACCTCACGTTGAGGTTAATTGTGTCGCCTGGGCGGATCTGGGCCGGATGAGCCTCGACGGCCTCGATTCGGAGTATGGTCCCCTGCGCCTGGCTATAGTTGTAGCGTTGGGATGTTGCGGCTCGATCATAGGATCGAGCCTCTATGACATTGCCAATGACGCCGCCCGTAAGACCCCCCAGAAGTCCACCCACCAGCGTCCCGGCGGCGTTGCCGAAAATCAGCCCTCCGGTCAACAGGCCTGCGGCGGTCCCGATGCCGGCGCCAAGAGCCGTCTCGGGATGCGCCTTGACCTGCTCTTCGATAGCGGCGCAGCCAAGCGTACCGCCGGCGACCAAGAATAGACACAACAGTAGAGCCACCCCTTGTCTGAGAGAAAGGGTCATCTGCATCGTCTCCTCCTTTCAGTGTGGATATGAATGTCACTTTTCGACGTCATCCTAGCATTCGCGCCGAGCGCGCGTCAATGAGTCTGAAGGTCCCGCCCGCCTCATTGCGCGAGGGAGTGTAGCGACCGAAGCCATCTCACCATTCTTTGCGCCCTCAAGGACGATGGGATTGCCACGCTCCCGATAGCCGCCCGCAACGACGGGGTCTGGAGGACGTTCATGCTCGTAGATCCCCACTGGCGTACGCCCGTGGGGATCTACTCTTGGGCGGGACTTCATGACGCTTGCCCGGTGGCGCAGTTCCGAGCTAAGATAGCGTGTCGAAACAAGGGTGTATTTTCCAAGGGGGGGTTGATGAAAATCAAACTGTTGGGAATGGTGGTCTTGGTATCAATGGTGCTGGTCAGCGGACCATTCACGACTGCCTTTGCTGAGGAGTCAGTGGCGTCGCTGGCAGCTCAGAAGGCGGTCCGTGGGATGGCGAATGCCGGACTTGGCGTCGTAGTCGAAACACCGAAAACAGTCTACTACGACACCGTTGAGGACGGGCCGGTGTACGGCCTGACGGTCGGGCTCCTGGAGGGATTGAGTTGGGGGATTGCTCGAACGCTCACCGGCGTCTATGAGGTAGTCACGTTCCCGTTCCCGATCCCGAACGAATATCGTCCGATTTATAAGCCCCAGTATCCGTTCGAAGCCGGGAAGACCGATCTCGCTGATTGAGAGGTGAATCGAGTAGAGGACTATTCTTCCGATCGAAACGGCGGATGCTCCATCAGAGAACTCATGGTGCCGACTGGCCCCTACCGGAAGTCCGCTTCGGAAAGTTGAAGGCGAAAGCTTCGATCTCGCGAGTTGATCTGGATCTGCCGTTCATATCGTACGGAGGACGCCGCACCCGCAGCTATCTCCATGGTCGGCTTGGCAACGATCCGGTGCGGCCCGGCTATCAGAGCGAGTTGGCGTGATTCGCCTGGGCGAAGCGTGAACAGAGGCGGAACTCCGACAGTCGCCGGGTCAACGTCCAGATAGATGTTCACGCTCCATTTGGTGGCGTTGACCAGCATCCCAGATATTCTAGGCGCACCCATGGTCGGTGGGGGACCCTCCCAGGCAACCGGCTGTGGAGGCTGGCAGAAGCGCCACCCCTCCATGGCCTCGATAGCCTGCTCTTGTTGAACGCCGGCCTCGAAGATGCCAAGGGTAATGATTCCGAGGAAAAACCGCGCCGCATACTTCGAGTCGCGAGTCGCTACCGAATCACACGGACGAACCGCGAGACTGGCGCATCCCGAGAGAGCGATGGCCAATACGATAAACGTCAGCGCTCGTTTCACAGCGATCTCCCGGTTATCGGTGGTAGAGCTGTCGGGTCGCACGTACCCAAATAGCGGCGCCACGCACCAGCCTTAATAGCCGTAGTACCCACAATCGTACCGATAGTACCCAAAGACCCAGTTGCCGTAGCCATCATAATACCCCGGAACCCACACCCGCGCGCATGGAGGATAGACATTGTAGTACGGCATAGGCGCGTAATGCACGGGGGGCGGATAAGGATAAGGGTAGGGATAGGCATAGGCAGGGTAGGGCGTTATTGGGACCCCTAGCTGCAGACCAAAGGAGAAATGTGTTCTTGCCGACGCCGGGTCAGCCGCAAGGAACAGAAAACCGGTCGCGAGCAGGGTTCCAATCATGAGAGCAGCGACGGTTCGCTTTGCCATTTTCATCTCATCCACCTCCTCTCACAATTTAAACTACGTGCAACTATTTTTATGGTAACATGCGCCATCCGAATTTTGAAGGGTCGGCGGCCGGCTACGTGCTGGAATTACAATCCGGCGCAGCCGCGTCCTCCATATGCGAGACCTGTATCGCATACAGCATGTTCCGCACGGCCTTTCCGACCTATTTGATGCGCCATGAAGGCTGTGCGTTTAGTTGTCCGATCCGATGATCGCGTTGGGGGGATCGATGGTTCATGCCTATGTCTTTATCATTACGAATAAGGCCCGAGAGCAGGAGGTGGCAGATGCGGTCGGAGAACTGCCAATGGTCAAGTTTACGCATAGTGTGACCGGCAACATCGATGTGGTTGCCTTTATTGAGGCCCCGGATCTGAGCGCGCTCTGGGATACGGTGAATCATATTCAAGCGCTGCCGGCAGTGACGCGCACCACCACCAGCTTGGTCATCGAGCCTGTGTAACGGATACTGATCTCAGGCGAAACGGGCCAGTAACGCCGCCGACGCCGCAGTCGCGGCAGCCACCTGTCGGAGAAAAGGGAGATTCAGTGTGTCGATGGTGTCTGTCGGGAGATGGTAATGAGGGTTACGCAGGAAGGCGGTATCGGTGATCATGACAGCCGGGTAACCGGCGTCCCAGAATGGCGCATGATCGCTCTGGCGTACGAGCGGTAGGTTCTCTCCGTTTCCTTCTACCACTAAGCCCTGCACAGGCAGCGAAGGGGCAACCAGGACCGACGCCTCTTTAAAGAGGGCAACAAGCCCCTCTGATCGTCGATTGCCGACGACGCCGATGAAATCCCCCACCGCAGGGGCCTGAATCCCCGGAGGTACAGTCTGGTTCAGGCCGGTATAACCGATCATCTCCAGGTCGAACACGCCGACAATCGGTATGCCGTCGGCCTTGGCCTGCTCCACATAGTATAGGCTGCCTGGATTGCCGTACTCTTCGAGGGGGAAAGCAATATAGACCAGGTCGCGTACGAATCGGTAGCGGGCCATGGCTCCGGCGATCGCAAGGAGTCCTGCCACCCCGCTTGCATTATCGTCGGCCCCAGGGCAGTTCGGCACGGTATCGTAGTGGGCGATGATCAGCACCTGCCCGTTGCGGGACGATCCCTGGTGCAACGCAATCAGATTCCGATACCAGCGTCCCTCGCATCTGAAACGCTCTTCCACGAACTGGAGACCGAACCCCCTGAGAGCCTCCGCAATGGCGTCTGCGGCGGCTTCCATGCCGGCCTGCCCGTCGAACGGGTCCCGTGGCCCAACCAGCCGCTCGAGGTATGTCCGTATCCCTCGCTCCGAGACCGCGTCCGCAATCTGCCGGATGAAATCGATCTGCTTCACGAATGAGGCGCCTTTGGGGGCGAGGCGCGGAAAGGATTATCGGAGTGTTCGGTTGGAGTTCGCGCCGTCCAGCGCCTTACTGTTGGCGTAGATCGGGGCGCCGGTCCGCAACGCGAGGGCAATTGCGTCGCTGGGTCGGCTATCGACGGTAATCTCTTTGCCGTCGGTCTCGATAGAGAGGGTGGCATAATAAGTATTGTCCTTAAAGTCGGTGATAATGACCCGTCCCAAGCGGGAGTGAAGGGCCGCTAAGAGGGAAAGGGTGAGATCGTGGATTAATGGGCGGGGGGGTTTCATCTGCTGTAGAGGAACAGCAATACTGTTGGCCTCAAACGGTCCGACGAAGAGTGTGAGTTCGCGTTTCGTCCCTTTGCCGCGCAGGAGTATAGCGGTCTGGCCTGCCTGACCGGCGGACGGGTCGCCTCCCGGAGCCGCGACCACGCCCAACACCTCCATTTCGTATAAGTCTTTGGGCTGTTCGGCTGCCGCGACGGTCCAGGGAACCAGGAGGAAGTTGATCAGAAGGAAGGCGAGCGCAATTGCCGGATGCGGCGCGCGATATCGGCGCTGTCTATTCATTCAGACAACGAACGAGGCGCCAGCCGTTCAGGAGATTTACACGGTGCAACTGCTCGGGGGTCAGTTGCGCCTCTCTCAGAACCGGCATCAGCTTCAGATCGGTCTTGAATCCGAGTCGGGTGCACAGGGGGGCGACTAACTCCTCCAGGGTACCGACAAGCGGGTTCTCGCTCTTAAAATGATTTAAGATGACGATGTGCCCTTTCTTTTTGCACACGCGTTTGATCTCTCGGAGGACCTGAACCGGTTCCGGAACGGCGCTGATAACGTACGTGGCCAGCACATGGTCGAAGTGTTCGTCCGGGAACTCCAGTTTCGACGCGTCCATCTCCTTAATGGTCACGTTATTCATCCCATATTCTCTGACCTTGTCCCTGGCCTTGCTCAGCATCTCCGAGGAGAGATCGATTCCGACGAGGTGACAATCCTGTGGATAGAGCGGGAGGTTCAACCCTGTGCCGATCCCCACCTCAAGGACAACGTCATTTGGTTTAATCCCAAGAAGCGGTATCGCCGCGACCCGTCCCGGGTGAAAGATCTTGTCGAACAGGAGGTCATACATAGGGGACAAGATGGCATAGGCTCGCGTGATCTGCTTATAGTCTAAGGCGACCATTCAACCCTCCGATAGCCGTGTTCCAGTTCAACCGTTCGTCAAGATGAGACGCTTTACTCGAAAATGCATTATACTCTACCTGGATTGCCGCGAAAATAGATTTTCGTCAAAGTCTACCGGCAGGCGGACTGCCCGCCCCTGAATGTCTCGGTACAACAGATACCCGTGTTGGCGGCCGAAGTCGTAGAGCCGTTTTGTCAGGAGAACATCCTGTTTGCAGTATTCGATGACGCGCTCGATTTCTCCTGCCTTGAACCAGGCCAAGCTCTGCAAGCCATCCGCCGATTTCCCCTCCCCAAGGGTTTCCTGGGCCAGATGATCCAGTTTCAGCCGGAATCCCAGCCGGCGATGGACACACTCAAGGATGTCCAGAGTGGGCAGGGCGTTCCAGTCGACGTCGGCATAGGCCCGCAGGACGTCGAAGTCGAATCGCCGGAGGTTAAACCCGACGATCAGGCGCGCACGGACCAGGTCGTTGATCAGGGCATCAGCCTGTCGTTCGGTGTAGACACGGAACTCGGCGCGGTCGAGGTCGTAGACGACGCCGACTGCGAGGCCCATCCGATGCCGGTGTTCCCATCCGCCAACCTCATCAGCGCTGCGCTGCGTTTCAAGGTCAAAGACGAGAGCGCACGGTGCCGCTGCCGTAGTTTCGGATTCGTCCCGCACCTCAGGGTGTGCGATGGCTGCCACCGGGCGGTTTGGGCGTGATCGCCCGGCGTCGGTCCATGACGCCTCCCCGAGCAGGCCCTGAAGGGTCAGGTTGGCGCCCTGCTTATCGAGCGGTTTGTTACCGGAGCCGCACTTGGGCGAGTGGACGCACGAGGGGCATCCAATCTCGCACGGACACTCTTCCAGGAGCTGTCGTGTCTTGAGGAACAGCTCAGGCAGGACCTGGAAGCCGCGCTCGGCCAGCCCGATCCCGCCTGGGTATCCGTCGTAGATAAAAATGGCCGCGCGACCGACCTGAGGATGGATCGGGTACGAGATCCCGCCGATGTCCGAGCGGTCGCAGAGGGCATAGAGCGGAAAAAGACCGATCATGGCGTGTTCCACGGCATGAATGCTGCCCATGAAGTGACACCCCGCCTGCTCAACCATCGCCTTCAACCCATCAGGCACCTCAAACCAGAGACCAACGGTTTCAAAGGTCTGGGGTGGAAGATTCAGACGGTACGATCCGATCTTATCCTGGCCGAAGATCCGCCTGCGCTCATAGCCCAATACGCGCTCGGTGATCTTGAGCCGGCCCAGGTGATAGGGGATCCCCTGGTGGTTCCTCGATTCCAGGATTTCAAGGATCTCCGTATCCTTCTCGGCGAGTGGGGTGGTGTAGTAATCGACAGTGACCGGTCTGGCGTGAACCTTGTGTTGGACGAGGTCCAAATCCAGGATCTCGTACTGCTGTCCCTGATGGAGATAGATGGCTCCCGGATGGCACTCGTGCAGGGCGCGGATCCCGTCAATGGTTCCGATGGCCCGACCGGTCTGGTCAAGGATCGCACAGGCCTCTCCGAGGGAGCGGATGTTGATGCGACGCTGGGGATTGCGCTCTCGGGCGTACCATTCCGTCCCATCCGCCGACAACAGCAATCGTCCCTGGTCGTGAAGCGCCTGGACGAGGTCATTGTCGGCGGTATAGAACGAGTCATCAGCTCGCAACGGCACCTCCGAAGCTGCTGCCACAAGATGCGCTGCCAGAATCTGTTTGTTGCCTGGATCGACGATGGCCGCCTCGTAAGGACGGCTGAAGAAGTCGTCGGGGTGCCGGAAAAAGTATTGATCGAGGGCGTCCGGAAGCGCGATCAGGATGATCAGCGCCTCGCGCCGGCCGCGACCCACCCGACCGCCCCGTTGCCATGTGCTGGTGATGCTGCCGGGATACCCGATAAGGAGGCAGGCATCCAGTCCGCCCACGTCAATCCCAAGCTCCAGCGCCGAGGTCGTCACGACCCCTGCCAGTTGTTCGCTGAACAGTCCTTGCTCGATGGCGCGGCGTTCATTGGCCGTAAAGCCCGCTCGATAGGCAGCCAGTCGGCCGCCGAGTGTCTGGTCGGCTTGTCGGGCCCACATGGCGATCAACTCGGCAATCTTTCTGGCCTTGGCGAAGGCGATGGTTTTCAATCCCTTCCGGAGGCAGCGCAGCAGCAGATCGGTCGCCTCGGTGTATGGGCTGCCGCTCGGATTGATCAGAAGGAAACGCTTGCCCTGCTGTGGGGCCCCATCCGCCTCGATCAAGTGAAATGGGAGACCGGTGAGTTGCTCCGACAGCCCGAGCGGATTCCCGATTGTCGCCGAGCAGGCGATAAACTGCGGCTGCGCTCCGTAGGCAGCCGCCACCCGTCGCAGTCGCCGCAGGACATGGGCGATGTGCGAGCCGAAGACTCCACGATAGGTGTGCAGTTCGTCGAGCACGACATAGCGAATGTTGCGCCAGAACTCGCGCCACTGCGCGTGGTACGGCAGCAACGACAGATGGAGCAGATCAGGGTTACTCAATAGAAGCTGGGGCGGGTTCGCCCGCAGTTTTTCGCGGCGGGACGCGGGTGTGTCCCCGTCCAGTATGGCGGCGTCGATCCCGTGACCGGGGGGAATCAGGGTCTGCAGCGTCTTCAGTTGATCCTGTTCCAGCGCCTTGATCGGGAACAACAGCAGGGCCCGGGCTGAGCGATCGCTCAGCAGGTGCTCCAGAATCGGCAACAGATAGGTCAGACTCTTGCCTGACGCGGTGGAGGTGACGACTAATGGATGCCTGCCGTCGCGGGCTGCTGCGATAGCCGCACACTGATGCGTGTAGAGCCGATCGACTCCGATCTTCCGCAGGGCATCGCGAAGCGGTTCAGGGAGAGGATCGGGCAGATCCGCATAGCTGGGTGATTTCGAAGGAATGTGCCTGAGATGGACAGGGTGTTCACGGGTCGAATACCCTCGGCGCAACTCGTCGACGAACCGATCGACCTCGTGGGTAGATGGAGGCGCGAGGGATCGCCCAGCCGGATGTGCCGTCGCAGGTCGCATCATGCTCAGGCGTTGCGGATCAAAATCCTCGTGCTATCTGCCGGTGTTCTCGACCACATATGCGTCATTCCTCTATCACGGGATGGGAAAGCGTGTCAAGGCTAAAACCCATTTGGCTCACACCCATTTGGACCTTGACAAAGATGTTGGTGAGATTATGATAGCCGTTCGACAGTCGAATGATGGTCGTGATCTCCAGGCGATGGAGTTATTATTATCACCGCACAGCTGTCAGCGATGAGCTGAGAGCCGAGAGCTGCCGCGATGAAGATTCATGAGTTTCAGGCGAAGGCGATCCTGAACGCGTACGGGGTGCCGGTTCCAAGGGGCGAGGTGGTGACGACACCCGCCGACGCCAGGCGGGCTGCCGAGCGCCTGGGCGGCGCTGTGGTGCTGAAGGCTCAGATCCACGCGGGCGGCCGGGGCAAGGCCGGCGGGATTGCGCAGGCGTCGTCGCCACAGGAGGCGGAAAGATTCGCGGAGCGGCTCATAGGCGCCCGCCTGGTCACCCATCAGACCGGTCCTGACGGAAGGTTGGTCAAGAGAATCCTTGTCGAGGAGCAAGTTCCCGTCAGTCGCGAGCTGTACGCCGGGGTTGTCCTGGATCACAGGGCGGCACGGCCCGTCATTATGGCCGGTGCTATCGGAGGGATGGAGATTGAGGAGGTGGCGGCAAAAGATCCGGAGAGCCTCACCAGGGTCGCCGTGGATCCGGCCTTACAGCTTCAGCCGTTCCACGTCCGCCGACTTGTGTCGAGGTTCGCGCTGTCGCCGTCGATCCAGAGAGCGGCTGCCGGCCTGCTGTCCGCGCTGTATCGAGTGTTTCAGGAACAGGATAGTTCATTGGCTGAGATCAATCCGCTGGTGGTCACGACCGATGGTCGCCTCTTGGCCCTGGATGCCAAGTTAAATGTCGATGACAATGCCCTGTTTCGCCACCCGGAGCTGGCGGCGCTTCGCGATCCGGACGAAGAGTTGCCGCTCGAGGTTGAGGCTTCGAGGTTCGGTCTGAACTACATCAAGCTGAGCGGCAACGTCGGGTGTATGGTGAACGGGGCCGGCCTGGCTATGGCGACGATGGATCTGGTGAAGTGTGTCGGTGGTGAGCCGGCAAACTTTCTGGATGTCGGCGGGGGTGCCAGCGCCGAACAGATCGAACAGGCATTTCGCATCCTGATCTCGGATCGATCGGTGCGTGTCGTGTTTATCAATATCTTCGGCGGGATCCTCAGGTGCGAGCGGCTGGCGGAGGGGGTGATTCGCGCGGTTCGCTCCCTCGGAGTGACCTTACCGATCGTGGTGCGAATGGAGGGGACCAATGTGGACCAGGGTATGCGCATGCTGACTGAGTCCGGCCTGAATTTCATCACCGCGAAGGGGATGCAGGACGCGGCCGAGAAGGCTGTGAACGCTGCCAGACAAGCTGTTCAAGGTTCAACGTTCAAGGTTCAACGTTAGAGATATGGCGCGCAAGGCCGATTGTGACTCGTTGATTTCGAACCTTGGACTTTGAACGTTGAACATTCCTGACAGAGCATGAGCATTCTGGTAGATCGACAAACGCGAGTGGTGGTACAGGGGATCACCGGCAAGGAAGGGACGTTTCACGCCCTGGCGTGTCGCGAGTACGGGACCCGCGTGGTTGCAGGCGTGACCCCAGGCAAGGGGGGCGTGCGCCATGAGGGGATTCCGGTCTTTGATACCGTGCGCGAGGCGGTCGATCAGGAAGGCGCCAATACGGCCCTGATCTTTGTGCCGGCAGCCTTCGCCACTGAGGCGATGTTCGAGGCGATCGATGCGGCGGTCCCGCTGGTTGTCTGCATTACGGAGGGGATTCCGACCCTGGACATGGTGCGGGTGGCCCGCGTCCTTCGCGGGTCGGACACGCGCTTGATTGGGCCGAACTGTCCGGGGATTATCTCTCCTGGTCAAGCTAAGGTAGGGATTATGCCGGGACATATCCACAAACCCGGGAAGGTCGGTATGATCTCACGGAGCGGTACGCTGACCTATGAGGCGGTCAATCAGCTTACACAACTGGGTCTCGGCCAGTCTACGTGCATCGGGATCGGCGGGGATCCGATTATCGGCACCACCTTTGTCGATTGCCTGGCGCTCTTTGAAAATGATGGGGCGACCGAGGCGATTCTGATGATCGGCGAGATCGGGGGCAGCGCTGAAGAGGAGGCGGCGGCCTTCGTTGAGCGGCACGTGACCAAACCGGTCATCGCGTACATCGCCGGACTCGCCGCTCCCCCCGAGCGACGTATGGGCCATGCGGGGGCGATCATCTCTGGCGGACGAGGTACAGCAACAGAGAAGATCGCCGCTCTGCAGCGCGCCGGGATTACTGTGGTACGTAACCCGGCAGAGGTTGGAGTTGCCGTACGAGAAGCCATTGGTTCCCGGCTGACAGCTCAAAGCTGACAGATCTTCATCATGGAGTGACATTATGGAGCACACCTTAGTCATTGTGAAACCGGATGCGGTCGCCAGAGGTCTGATTGGCGAGATCATTCGGCGCTTTGAGGCGGAGGGACTGGCAGTGCGCGGCCTGAAGATGGTGTGGCTTGCGCAAAAAGAGGCGGAGGGGTTCTATCGCGTGCATCGGCAGCAGCCGTTTTTTGACAGCCTCACACGGTTTATGAGTTCAGGTCCCTGTGTGCCCATGGTCCTTGAAGGCGAGGGGGCGATAGGGCGAGTTCGGACACTTATGGGTGCGACCGATCCGCAGAAGGCCGCCGAGGGGACCATCCGGCGAAGTCTTGCCACCAGCATTGAGAGGAACGTTGTGCATGGTTCCGATTCGGCGGCATCCGCCGCGGCTGAAATCCCATATTTTTTTAGTCGGCTGGAAACCCTTCCAGCGGTCGTAGCAGGCAACTCATCGTCGACATAAGCCGGACGCGAGGGCTGTCCCATCAGGAAATTCCTTGACTTGAGAGGACTCGCCTTGTAAGATGCGGGTGAGTTTGAGGGAGCGTAGACCATGTTGGTGGAACGGTCACAGATCCCTCCAGAAGGGTTAGATCTGGAGGTGTGCGAGGAACCCCGCTGGGAGGGGGTAGAGGGATTGTGGCTGTCGCTTGCACCGGTCCAAGCCGCATTACATCTGGAGCGCGAAGTTAATGGGATACTTGCAAGCGGAACATTCTCAACCACGGCAGTCGTGCTGTGCAGCCGATGCTCCGAGCAAGTATCTATTCCTCTCTCGGATTCGTTTACAATTGTGTACACGGAAGCCGGGGAAGCCTTTCGCGATGAGGAGGCCGAACTCAGCACTGCCGAGATGGATATTGATACCATGCAGGACGATCGCCTGGACGTGACAAAGCTGCTGCGCGAGAATGTCCTGTTGAATCTGCCGCTGCAGCCCCTGTGCCGATCCGACTGTCGCGGCCTGTGTCCCCATTGCGGGGCCAACCTGAATGAGGGCCCGTGTCGATGCCGCGTTCAGGAAAGCGATCCAAGACTGCTTCCCCTTCAACAGTTACTCTAGCCTGCGTGAAGTCCAGGAGGATGAACAATGCCCCTTCCAAAACGTCGTCACAGTAATACGCGAACACGAAAGCGCCGCTCCCACGATGCCCTGACGATACCCAATCTTACGGAGTGCCCCAACTGCCATGAGCGAAAGCTGCCTCATCGGGTCTGTCCCGCGTGCGGCTATTATCGCGGACGAGAGGTGGTGAAGCGGGAGGAGGTATAGGCTCTCGCTCCTGAAGAGCAACAGGGATGGGAACCCGTATAGCCCTTGACGCGATGGGCGGCGACCGTGGGCCTATGGTCACGGTGGAGGGTGCGGTTGCTGCGGCTCGCGAGTTCAATCTATCTGTCGTGCTGGTCGGGAACGAGGAGGAGATCGGTCAGGCGTTGAAACAGCACGCCACGAGGGGCCTGAGCATCGCGATCCGACACGCCCCGGAGGCGGTTGGGATGCAGGAATCTCCCTCTGCCGCCTTGCGAAAGAAGAAACAGTCGTCCATCCGGGTCGGCCTGGAGCTGGTGAAAAATGGGGAAGCCGATGCCTTTATCAGCGCCGGGAACACGGGGGCGGTGATGGCCACCGCATTGGTCACCTTGGGTCCGCTTCCCGGCGTTGAGCGTCCCGCCATTGCCCTCATCATTCCAACATTAAAGGGTCAATCGATTCTATTGGATGTCGGCGCCAATGCCGATTGTAAAGCGCGACATCTGCTCCAGTTTGCTATTATGGGGAACGTGTATGCGCGTCAAGTCATGGGGAAGCCGTCGCCTGCTGTCGGCCTGCTCAGTATCGGGGAGGAGGAGACCAAGGGAAACGAGCTGACTCGAGAGGCATTCAAAGGACTCGAAGAAGAGCAATCGCTCAACTTCATCGGCAACGTCGAGGGCCGAGAGATCCTGACGGGGACAGCCGACATCATCGTGTGCGACGGTTTTACCGGTAATGTCGCCCTCAAGATCATTGAGGGCGCTGCCGAGTTCTTTACGCGCCTGCTGAAGGAGGAACTGGGTAAGGGGTTGGCCGGGATGGCCGGCGCATTATTGGCGCGAGGCGCGTTCAAGCGCTTCAAGAAGCTGGTTGACTATACGGAGTACGGCGGCGCACCGCTGCTGGGGGTTCGAGGGGTCTGCATCATCAGTCATGGGCGCTCGACTGCCAAGGCCATCAAGAACGCGATCCGAGCTGCCGCAGAATGCGTCGAAAACAGGGTGATCGAGCATATCACAGAGGGGATCGCCGTCAGTTAGCGGCGATACGTATGTGATGTACGGCAGCAGAATCGCTGGGACGGGGGCGTCGGTTCCTGATCGGGTGCTGACCAACGCTGAATTGGAGCAGATGGTGAGCACGAGCGATGAGTGGATCGTCACCCGTACCGGAATCTCGGAGCGGCGAATCGCCTCCGACGACCAGGCCACCTCGGATCTGGCTGAGGGGGCGGCCCGACAGGCCCTTGAGGCCTCCGGTGTCGATCCGCATGACCTGGATCTGATCCTCGTGAATACGGTCACCCCAGACATGTTCTTTCCCTCGACCGCGTGCGTATTGCAGGAGCGACTTGGCGCATCGCGCGCGGCGGCCTTCGATCTGATGGCGGCGTGTGCCGGTTTTGTCTATGGCCTGTCTGTTGCGGATGCCTTTCTGCGGGCCGGCGTCATGCGCAATATTCTGGTAATAGGGGCAGATACTCTCTCAAAGGTTGTTGATTGGAGCGATCGAGGGACCTGCGTCCTCTTTGGTGATGGCGCCGGTGCGGTGCTCCTTCAGCGGACCAGCGCCGATCCCTCTATCCTCTCCACGCATCTGTATTCCGATGGGTCAAAGGGGAGGCAACTGATGATTCCTGGGGGCGGTTCGCGCCGGCCTGCCAGTCAACAGGTCGTTGATGAGAAGCTGGTCACGATCCGGATGCCCAACGGGAATGAGGTGTTCAAGACGGCAGTCCGGTCGATGGAAGAGGCCGCCATCGCTGCGCTGAAGGCCAATGGGGTAGAGGTCTCCGACATTGACCTCTTTATTTCTCACCAGGCCAACGCGAGAATTATCTATGCAGTAGCCGAGCGGCTGGATCTCCCGCGGGAACGGATCTTTATGAACATTGACCGTTACGGAAATACGTCTGCAGCCTCGATTCCTATCGCCATGGCCGAAGCGGTGCGAGTGGGACGACTGAAGCGCGGTGATCTGCTGCTGCTGACGGCCTTCGGGGGCGGGATCACCTGGGGATCGGCGCTCATCCGGTGGTAAGCCCCTACGCGGCCCCCTGATGCAGACGATCGCGTTCGTATTTCCCGGTCAAGGTTCCCAACGGGTCGGCATGGGACAAGATGTGTGGGCACAGGTCCCTGAAGCCCGTTCGCTTTTTGAAAAGGCAAGCGATGTCCTGGGGATCGATCTCGCGCGCCTCTGCTTCGAGGGACCCGATGAGCAACTTACGCTCACCACAAACGCGCAGCCGGCGATCATGACGGTCAGTATGGCCCTTTTTGCGGCGTTGCAGCGCGACGGGGTCAAGCCAGACTATGTGGCGGGCCATTCGCTTGGGGAGTATTCGGCGCTGGTGGCGTCCGGGAGCCTTGCATTCGAAGATGCGATTCGCGCGGTCAGAAAGAGAGGCCAGTTCATGCAGGAGGCAGTTGTGCCCGGGGCCGGCGCGATGGCGGCTGTGTTGGGTCTTGATAAGCAGAGCATCTATGTGGTATGCGAGGAGACGGCCCGGCATGGGATCGTCGAGGTCGCCAATCTCAACAGTCCCGGCCAGGTCGTGATCGCCGGGCAGACTGAGGCGGTCGATCACGCCATCGAGTTGGCCAAACAACGCGGCGCCAAACGAGCCGTACGCCTTCAGGTGAGCGCGCCCTTTCACTGCTCCTTGATGAAGCCGGCGGCTCAGCGATTGGCCGCTGTACTCCACGCGATTCCAATTGCCGACCCAACGGTTCCGTTGGTCAACAATGCCGATGCTGAGCTTCTTACGACGAGGGAGCAGGTCGCCGACAGTCTCGTCCGCCAGGTCACAAGTCCTGTGCGGTGGGAGGATAGCGTGCGAAGGCTGGTGAAAGAAGGGGTGAACCTCTTTTTGGAGCTTGGTCCCGGCAAGGTACTGACCGGGCTGATCAAGCGGATTGCGCCGGAGGCGACCGCGCTGCATGCTGAGGATCTGGCTTCACTGCGGTTGGCGGTGGATCAGGTGCAGGCGGGTTGCCGGTAGTCCGTTTCTGAAGTGTGCCGCGCAAGACCTCCTCTGCCCGGGGACCCTGTGGGTGAGGAGAGGTTGGGGATGAGGGGGTATTTGTGGGAACAGCGACAGGACTTGAAGGCAAGGTGGCGGTTGTCACCGGAGGCTCACGGGGGATCGGGCGGGCCATCGCCCTCGGTCTCTCAGCACAGGGCGCGAAGGTAGCCATCTGCGCGAGAAACCTGGAGGCGGCCCAAAAGGTGGTGGCCGAGATCGAGGCGACCGGGGCCGAGGGGATAGCAGTGGCCGCGGACATCTCTCGAGAGTCGGAGGCGGAGGGACTGATACAGGCCGGCGTCAAACGTTTTGGCCGTCTTGACATTCTGGTCAATAATGCCGGCATTACCAGGGATGGCCTTCTGATTCGGATGAAGGAAGAGGACTGGGACGCGGTTCTGGATGTCAATCTGAAAGGAGCATTCTTTACGACGCGAGCGGCGCTGCGGCCCATGCTCAGGGCGCAGAGCGGTCGAATTGTGAATATCAGCTCGGTGGCGGGAACGATGGGGATTCCCGGACAGGCTAACTACTCTGCAGCGAAGGCCGGCCTGAACGGTTTTACGAAGGCTGTCGCTAAAGAAGTGGCATCCAGGTCGATTACGGTGAATGCGGTGGCTCCCGGTTTTATTGAAACCGAGATGACCGCGGTCCTGTCCGAGGATCGCAAGCGGACCTACCTCAGCCAGATTCCCATGGGTCGCTTTGGGGGTTCGGAGGAGGTGGCTGCCCTGGTCTCATTCCTGGTTTCGGAAGCGGCGAGCTATATTACAGGTCAGGTCATTACGATCGATGGCGGGTTGCGGACGTAATCCATGGGACGGCGCTGAGGCCGTAGAGAGGGGGACAATGACTGACGTAATGGAGATTGAGGAGAGAGTCAAGAAGATCATTGTGGATCAATTGGGCGTGAATGCGACAGAGGTGACGCCGGAGGCCTCTTTCGTCGAAGATCTGGGCGCCGACTCGCTTGACACGGTCGAGTTAGTGATGGCCCTCGAAGAGGAGTTTGGTATCGAGATTCCCGACGAAGAGGCTGAGAAGATCGTCACTGTGAAAGACGCCATCGCGCATATCAAGTCGCATCCAGCGTAGCAGATCAGGCTCGCGTTTATGGGTTACGCGTGGATCATAGGGACATGACGGTATGAGACGAGTAGTTGTGACAGGCTTGGGTGTGGTGGCGCCCAACGGAATCGGCGTCGATACGTTCTGGGAGAACCTGACACATGGGGTATCGGGTGTAGACCACATCACCCGATTCGACGCCAGCCATCACGATACGAAGATCGCCGCAGAGGTGAAGGGATTCGACCCGCTTCTCTATATGGAGAAGAAAGAGGTCAAGAAGATGGACCGGTTTATCCACTATGCGATGGCCAGCGCCATCATGGCGGTGGATGACGCCCAGCTCGCGGCAAAGGAGGTTGAGCGAAGTCGCATAGGTGTCCTCCTCGGGACCGGCATGGGCGGTATCCCCTGCCTGGAGGACACGCATAAGACGTTGCTCGAGAAAGGCCCCAGTCGGATCAGTCCATTTTTCATTCCATCCATACTTACGAACCTTGCCTCCGGCCATATTGCCATCCGCTTCGGCTTCCGCGGCCCGAACTCGTGCGTCTCAACGGCCTGCGCGACCGGAAATCACGCCATTGGGGACTCCTTCGAGCTGATCCGGCGGGAGGCGGCCGATCTGATGGTCGCCGGTGGGACTGAGGCCGTCATCTCGCCGCTGACGATCGGTGGCTTCGCGGCCATGAAGGCCCTGTCCACAAGGAATGACGCGCCTCAGCGAGCCAGCCGCCCGTTCGATAAGGGGCGCGACGGCTTTGTGATGGGCGAAGGTGCGGGCGTCCTGATTCTCGAGGAGCTGAACCATGCGCTGCGGCGCGGCGTCAAGATCTATGCGGAGTTGAAAGGGTACGGGATGTCGGCTGATGCCTTCCATATGACCGCGCCGGATTCGGAAGGGGCGGGCACCTCGATGACTCTCGCGCTTGAGTCTGCTGGGCTGAAGCCGGAAGAGGTCGATTACATCAACGCTCACGGCACATCAACGCCCGTTGGTGATGCCGCCGAGACTAAGGCGATCAAAAAGGTGTTTGGGGATCACGCCTATCGTCTGGCGGTGAGCTCCGTCAAATCGATGACCGGACACCTCCTTGGGGCGGCTGGCGGCATCGAGTCAGCCGCCACAGTGCTGACCATCCACCACGGCGTGATCCCGCCGACCATTAACTACGATGAGCCCGATCCCGAGTGCGATCTTGATTACGTCCCCAACAAGGCGCGTCAGGCGCCGGTCAAGGTGGCATTCACCAACTCGTTCGGATTTGGCGGGACCAATGCCACGCTGGTGTTCAAGCGATATGAATAGAGCCATCAGCGGTCAGCCATTAGCAAGAGGATAAAGCGGTGACTGTACAGGTTAAGTTTACGTACGAAGATTATCTGCTGTTCCCTGACGATGGCCGACGCCATGAGCTGATCGATGGAGAACACCACATGACCCCGGCGCCTTCAACTGCACATCAGAGATTAGTGGTACGTTTCTCGACCGCCTTCGAAAATGCCATGAAGTCGCGTACCATCGGGCAGATCTTTGTTGCTCCGACCGACGTGGTCCTCTCCAATCTCGATGTCGTCCAACCGGATCTCGTCTTCGTATCGTCGAACAAGGCCTCGATCATCACGATGCAAAACATCCAAGGGCCGCCCGACCTACTCATTGAGATCATTTCTGAGAGCACTCGCAAAACCGATGAAATCATCAAGCGGAAGCTGTACGAGCGGTATGGTGTACCGGAATACTGGATCGTGGATCCTGAATTAGAGACAGTAAAAGTCTACCGCATGACCCTAGAGGGCTACAGCCGCGTCGCCGAACTGAGCCACGAGGCGAACAACACCGTCAGCACACCCCTCCTGCCGGAACTGAGCATCCCGCTTCGCGACCTCTTCAAGTAATCACCCACAGTCTCTCAAGTCCGACTGAGCCTCGGCCCCGTTGCGCCTTCGCCAGCGCTGCCTTTATCCAAGCGGAGCGGGGGAGTTGTCTTTGGCGAGGGCGGCGAGTTTGTCCAGGACGCCGTTGACGAACGCGCCGGAGTCCTTTCCGCCAAACGATTTGGCCAACTCGATTGCTTCGTTGATGGCAACCTTCCAAGGGGTCTTACCGTACAGCAGCAACTCAAACGCGGCTAAGCGCAGGATGCACAGATCGACGAGGGCCAGTCGTGAGAGGATCCAGTGCTCGACGTGCGAGGCGAGCAGATCGTCGATCGACTTGCGATGTTGCAGCGACCCTTGCACCAGCTCCTCCGCCAGCGACCGGATCTCAGGCCCTGCCGGATGGTCTGCCCAGAAGGCGGTCGATTGCGCCTCGAAGGCCTCCAGAGGGTAAAACTCCAGTTGATACAGGAGTGAGAGTGCGAGCTCCCGAGCCCGGTGACGCTTACCCATTTTCCTTATCGCGGGGACAACGCGCGCGCTTGCGCACTATTTGAGCTGGGCGAAGAGGCTGGCCATTTCAATCGCCGACAGAGCCGCGTCGAACCCTTTATTGCCGCCCTTCGTCCCGGCCCGCTCAATCGCCTCCTCCAGTGTATTCGCGGTGATGACGCCGAAGATAATGGGCACACCGGTATCGAGACTGGCTGCGGCGATGCCCTTCGCCGCCTCCCCCGCGACGTAATCGAAGTGGGCGGTGGCGCCTCTGATGACGGCGCCCAGCGCGATGACGGCGTCGTAGCGCTCTGAGGCCGCCAGGCGTTTGGCCGCATAAGGTAGCTCGAATGCGCCCGGCACCTTGACCAGGTGCAGATCACTCTCCTCTGCGCCGTGGCGGAACAGGCAGTCGAGCGCCCCTTCCAATAGCCGTTTAGCGATCAATTCGTTCATGCGACTGACGATAAGGGCGAATCGAAACCCTTTGGCCTGGTATGTTCCTTCGGTCGTTTTCAACGCAGCCCCTCCCATGCCGGCTATACCGTTTCGAGCAGGTGGCCGAGCTTTGCGAACTTCGTCTGCAAGTAGACGCGATTCTCGGCGTTAGGATGAATCTCAATAGGCACCCGCTGCACCACGTGCAGACCGTATGCCTCGAGCCCGACGATCTTCCGCGGGTTGTTGGTCAGCAGTCGAATATTACACAACCCGAGGTCGGACAGGATCTGGGCCCCGATTCCATACTCTCTCAGATCGGCCTGGAACCCGAGCGTCACATTGGCCTCGACGGTATCCAGGCCGGCCTCCTGCAGCTCGTAGGCGCGCATCTTATTCGCCAGACCGATGCCTCTGCCTTCCTGTCGAATGTAGAGAAGAACCCCTTTGCCCTCCTTGGCAATCAACTCAAGCGACTTATCCAACTGCGGGCCGCAGTCGCATCGGAGTGAGCCGAAGACGTCGCCCGTAAGGCACTCCGAGTGGACCCGCACCAGCGTCTCGTCGACGGCGTTGATCTCACCCATGACCAAGGCCAGATGGTGTTTGTTTTCAATGTGACTGTGATACAGGATCGCGGTGAATCGGCCGTGTGCGGTCGGCAGATTTGTCGTGGCGACGCGACTGACCAATCGCTCCCGTTTCAGGCGAAACTCGATCAGGCTCTTGACGGTGATCAGCTTCAAGTCGTGCTTGCACGCGAAGCGATACAGTTCAGGCGTCCTGGCCATCGCTCCGTCGTCATGCATGATCTCACAGATGACTCCGGCAGGGTAGAGACCGGCCAAACGGGCGAGGTCGATCGCGGCTTCGGAATGACCTGCTCGTGTCAGGACC
>JAHFDH010000075.1:6775-9905 GCA_023249055.1 Candidatus Methylomirabilota bacterium | reverse complement strand
GCGAGGACGTGGAACGGCTGCGCTTTAAGATCGCGTGCAACAAGGCGGGTCAGATCCTACTCTCTCCAGAGGCTACCGTTCCCCTTCACGAAGTCTGGCTCTACAAGAACAAGGCCGTACTAGAGAGCGTGCGCACAGGCATAGAAGAAGCTGGACGCGGCAAGGCACGAAAGATCGGCTCGTTTGCGAAGCACGCCAACGATGAGATCGATTAACGGTCGAACGTGCCTCGGTTTACACTGACATTCACGCCTACCGCAGGCAAGCAACTGGAGGCGCTTGAGCAAGACAAGGGTCTTGAGAAGCGCCTTAAGGCCGTCCGAAAGACCCTCGGCCTCATGGAAACCAACCTGCACCATCCCAGTCTCACCACCCACGAATACAAAAGCCTGAAGGGTGCGCGGGGCGAAAAGGTCTTTGCAGCCTACGCAGAGAGTAACACACCGGCAGCCTACCGGATCTTCTGGCACTAC
The DNA here is from genome assembly GCA_023249055.1 of Candidatus Methylomirabilota bacterium. Taxonomy (GTDB): domain Bacteria; phylum Methylomirabilota; class Methylomirabilia; order Methylomirabilales; family Methylomirabilaceae; genus Methylomirabilis. The sequence goes on along the minus strand of JAHFDH010000075.1, from coordinate 9,432 downwards.
GGGACTCAACGAGGCGAGATCATCGTAATCGCCATCACGCCTCACCCGTGAAACGGAAACAAAGGAACGGCCTCGGAAAAGAAGCGGGAAGAGGCCGACGTCACAGAAAGGAGACATTCATGAAACGCACCGCTTTATTGCTCGGCTTGATCTTGACGATTGGAATCGCGCTGGGGGTGATTGGGACTCAGGCCCTGAATGCTCAGCAGGCGCCGATGAAACGCACTACGCTCATCAAGACGGATCTCGCGGGGATTGAAGGAAAGGAGGGTATGTTGGTCTTAGTAGAGTTTGCGCCGGGCGCGGTCACTCAGGCCCACTATCACTCCGGCGAAGAGCTGGCGTACCTTCTTGAAGGCACTGTCAGCATGGAGATCCAAGGCAAATCACCGGTCACCTTCAAACCCGGAGACACCTTCCATCTGGCGCCCAAGCAGGTACATCGCGTAAAGAACCTCAGCGCGACGGTCCCGGCGAAGGCCTTGACCTTTACCATCGCAGAGAAGGGCCAGCCAGATACCGTCCCGGTGAAATAGCAGTAATGAGCAGTCAGCGGTCAGCCGGGCAAGGAAGCATCAGCGGGGTTGAAGGCTGACGCCTGAAAGCTGAATGTGGTGGCGGTGACTGGACTCGAACCAGTGACGCCGCGGATATGAGCCGCGTGCTCTGACCGACTGAGCTACACCGCCGTAACAGCCGCAAATCTTTATGAGTATGTACGGTATTGTGCAACGCTTGTCAAGCGGAAGGGGCCTCGGCTGGACGGTGCGGCTCGTCCTGCCGGAGCCTTGGCGAGCCAGATCTCAGAGAAGCTTGGTCATCACCTTGGCATCCCAGTCTTGCGCGAGCTCGCTTAGTTCCTGGGCCAGTCGCCGCCCTTCTTCGTCCGTCGTCCAGAGCTTCTCCCATGCGTCGAGATCCGCATAGGCGGAGAACTCCCAGAGCGCAAGGTACTGAGGGCGACGGCCCACGTAGAGGTCGCGGGAGAACAGACCGACGAGCTTAAACTGCGGGAGGAGCTTTGAAAAGTGACCAGCAAACCGCTGATACGCTTCGGTTACCTGCTTCCCTCTAATTCCTGGCTTCTGGTCAAACTCGATCATATAGAACATCGCTTGTCCCTCCACGCGGCATCCCTAGCCACAATGTCGCACGTCTCTCCGCAGAACCTGACCGGACTGTCTTCGCGCAGCGTAGCTTGCCATGCACTCGCCAAGATGTCAAACATTTTTCAGGGTTTTCCAAGAACCCTCAGCCGTTTCGGACCCTAAACCGGCCAGGACTCCCGGCGGTACCCCATCTCCCAGAACATCCACTCGTATCGGCTGGTCACAACGAAGTGTTGGCGCATGGCGTCGAGTTCGGCGGGCTTCAGATGGGCGGCAGTCGCATCCGTAACATCGAGGACCCCACGAACGAGGTTGCCGAACTCCGAAGAGGCATAGGTGCTGATCCAGCGGGTATAGAGCGGGTCAGGCGAGCCTGCTCTTTCCAGCTCTTTGCCTACCTCCCAGTAGATCCAGTAACAGGGCAGTAATCCCGCAATCGCCTCGTGAAAAGGAGCCGCGTAGGCGAGCGCCAGAAGATAACTGGTGTAGGCGAGGTTCGTCGGCGCAAGCGGCGTCGCAGCGACCGACTGCGGAGTAAGACCGAACTCCCGGAAGAAGCTTTCGTGAAGCTGGCGTTCGACCTTGAGCGCCCCCGCAGCGTGCTCGTTGAACATGATGATCCACTCATCCCGAGGTGCCCGCGCCGCAGCCATCGACAGCGCCCTGGCAAACTCGCGCAGATAGAGCGCGTCTTGGACCGCGTAGAACTGAAAACTCTCGCGCGGCAGGGAGCCATCAGTGAGTTCGCGCAGGAAGGGGTGACGTAAGATCGCAGCATAGATGGTCTCGATCGATCTCCAGAGCTCTGCCGTAAACCCCATGGCCGCGTTCCTTTCATCGCTTCTCATATATGGCCGCGTGCGTATCCGACCGGGCAAGTCTCAAGAAGGTGGAAGATGCCAACGCAGACACGCTCCGCCGCAGTCTTTCCGTACCAGGGGGCAAACTTGTTATACTTCCGACGGATCTCCTCTTGAGGGCCGAAGCGGGCTCGCTGCAATGCTTGTTCATGATCTCAGCGCCCCCTAAAGACACGGTGCTTCACTACCAGCGCCACGGCTAGATGTTGGTGGTGATCGACTTGAACGTCCCCACGATGTTCCCGACCGTAGGGGCAACCCTTGTGGTTGCCCCATCGTCAGGGATTCCCTCTTGGGCACCCACGAGGGGTGCCCCTACCGTGATGATCCCGTGAATATGATTGGGCCTTCTCCGGGCATAGCGGCTGACGAGATGAAGGCGAACCAGTGCGTTGACCCACCAGACGGCTCTTTTTACTCTTGCGTCAGCGAAAGGCTGGCGATGGGTAGTGACTCAGCCTCCAGACGAGATAGGTCAACGATCTTGCTGGCATGGTCAATGTCAATACCGACCAGGTGCCCCTCGGCATCACAGTCCAATACGACCCCAGGGCCGCTTCCTTGGAGTCCGCGCTGACCTTTTCCGAAAGGTCGATGTAGAGGGAATCGGTCTCCGGGTAATAGTGAAACTTTATTGTTTCACCCCCTTGAATTCGTGGTCCGGAAACGCATTGTGGACAGTCTTGCC
>JAHFDH010000075.1:0-6675 GCA_023249055.1 Candidatus Methylomirabilota bacterium | reverse complement strand
GCCCTCTCGCTGCGAAACAGCGCTTTCAGCTTCCGGCTCGCGGTTCGGGTGTGGCGCAGTTGCCTGCGGGGAATATGCGGGTAGTGACGCCTGATCCTGAGACGAAGAGTCATGCGTTTTCTGTTGTTCCGATGCAAAGAAGAGAGACAGGGCATGCGCGGCCTGGTCCTGTTGTTTTTGGGACTGGTTCTTTTCTCGCAATTTTTTGATGAACAGACGCACATGTTCAGATCTGGAATCCGGAAGCGGGTATTTACCGCGGAAATCGAGATAATACCGGAGCCACTTCGTGTAATCGGCACGAAGATAAAAGGGGACCGCCCGGTTTTTTAGGACGGTGTCATATTGTTTGAGAATATCAACCGGTATCCGCAGCATAGGGAAGCGAACCAGCTATGACTAATACCAGAACCGCATATTAGTCATTCCGAACCAACTATTACATACATTGAATATTGATCATTTGTTTAATGTAATGAATACTATCAGATACGTCAATTTATTTGTTCCAGTCTTGCTCAGGTCAAACATCCGTGCTATCTTCAGCCGTCTATCTAATAACTGGTTAGGCACGAATACATGAGACGCAAGGTACCGCCAATCATCGTGATGCAGCGTGAGTTACGGGCTGTGGTGAGACTCGCGCGGTCAGCCATTCGCCGTTGTGTCGTCTACCGGGCATCTCGCAATTCGGGTCTCCATGCGGCCGTCCTCGCACTCCTCACCTGGGCTCTCGCTGAAGCCTTGTGCGTCGTCGAGGCTAGTCAATCTGAGGCGCCCCAGGGCATCAGTCCCAACGTACGATCAATGCTCGAATCGCTTGCTACCATTCTCTACCTCGCAGACCCGTCGGTGACGCAGCCCGAGCGAAGGCGGCGCCTTGATCGTTACTTCAGAGGCGTCCGAAGAGAGCAGGTCAAGCTTCGCAGCGCCCTCGACGTCTACCCAGCCATGAAGGCTCGTCTCATCACACACACCACCCTCATTGATCGCGAGAAAACAGAGTATGATCGAATAGAGGCATCACTTCCGAAAGCCGAGAAACTCGGTAGAGGCCACTGGTCTGGTCTGCCGCACAGCTTGCAGAGTATGGCAGAGGCCGTCGACTTGGGTTCCGATTACGCGCTTCAATACAGGCTTCAATCGGGGGCCGCGCACGCAAATCGGCCCTGGGATCAGGTGCCGTTTCGCGCAGACCGTTCATCAGTTATTCCGACACTGGCGGCGAACAAGGCGGCCGGCGTTCCGCTTTTGTTCGATGCATTGCGCTATCTGGCATGGTGCCTAGCGACCGCCCACGACTGTGGTGCCTTGGCCCTCACTCCACGCGAGCAAGAAATCCTAGGTCAGCGTCGACAGTACTTGCAGCCGATAGAGGTCCTTTTTGTTAAGGGCATCGTCGGGAGTGGACCCATCACCACGTAGGCGCCGATCTGGGGTGCCTACCGCGCGTCCAGCCGGCGGGACGATTTCAGACTTCTCAGGCGACCACGAATCACGCCCGCGGCTGACGCGCATGACGTTAGGCCACTGACCGTAATTTCATCCTGTTACCCCAATGTACCGGGAGTGGGAGAGACAGTCATGCAAAAAATCGTTAGCTTTGCTTCAGTTTTTTTGTTTTTGGTAATCATGGTATCTTCTGTATCTGCTGGGCAGGAAAGGACTGCTGAAAGATCTAGAGACAGCGCAACCTCAAGCCTAACCGCGGGGTTTCCTGGTTTGGGTATCGAGTCGGATGATCGACTGCTGGTGGCTCTACCTATCGTGAACCGAGGGAAACAAACTGCACAAAGCGTGAGGATAACGAGCGCAACTATGACCTCGTCCCAAGGGCTATCACCGAGAGCATTCCCCGTTGTGCTAGGTGATATTACGCCTGAACATGATGTGGTCTTTGAGACTTCGTTCTCAGTAAGCAAGCTTAAATCAGGGAGCCGTCAACTGCTTGTCGTCCGAGGTACCACCATGGACAAGGGGACCCCAATCACCTTTTCTTTGAGGAAATACATTACTATTCCAATGCGGTCCGGTGAATCGGCTCCACTTCGGTTCACTTCCGTTAAAGTCGAATTTGGCGTTGGTACTTTCTATCCAGGTACGCCTGTACCGGGCGCCGCTGAGGAGCATACAAACGAGGATGTAGGACCACCCATTCCCACCGGCACGCGTCGCGGTAACTTGCAACCCAGCAGCCCACAGACAAGGGTTGTCCCCGGCACACTCGCCGACGCTCGGAGCGAAGGTTCTTTGGGTCAACTGATCCGAGCGGCCAACGCTGGCGACGATCCGGTCGTCTTTGTCAGGTCCACCCAAACCGTGGCTACCACCGGCGGTGCGTTTCCAGATGCGAGCGGTGCCAGTAGTAATAATGTCGTCCTTTACAGTAACAACGCCGCGCTCCGCTTCTCTACTGACGGAGGCGTCAGTTTTGCCGGGAATCTTTCCCCTCCCGGTAATCTGAATGTTGATGGTGGCAGCGATGGTGACCATGTAATCATATATATACCCAAGATTGACCGCTTTGTCTGGTTTATGCAGTTCTGGGCAACGAATAAGACCAGTGGCCCGAATCGTTACCGCGTGGCCGTTGCAAGCCCGCAGCAGGTCATTGATAGTAATGGTAAGGCCTGGATGTATTTCGATCTGACCTCGGGTCTTTTTGGATTCGGCACTGACTGGATGGACTACCCCGATCTGGCGGTGGGAGACAAGTTCCTTCATTTCAGTGCCAATGTGATTGGCGCGAACGCAGGACGCCTCGTGGGCAGGATACCCCTGAGCGATCTGAAAAACGGCGGCGTGATCAATATCGGATTCACCGGCACCCCTCTCTCAATGGCTTGGGGATCACACTTGGCACAGAATATCACGAGCACGGCGTACCTGGCGGGACATAACGGTAACAGTGGGTTGCGAATCTTTTCTTTCCCGGAGAACTCCCCTGGCTACTCGGTGCATGACATCAACATTGACACTTGGCCAAATGACCCCGACAAATATGTATCAATTGCTCCTCATGGGCTTCCTGATAATAAGAACTGGCTGGCATGTTATACTAAAGATCCGAAAAAATCCTGTCTTCCGGGTACAGCGATCATCGGCGCCGCCAGAAAGCCCCGCCTGCAGTGCATCGGTGATAAACCCGTGGATGGGGATGAATTATGGCTGGCATGGACGGCGTCGGCGTCAAAAGAAAAAGAAGGTGATGGCTTCCGTCAGCCTCATGTCCAACTGGTGAAAATTGACACGTCCAATTACAGCAAGCTCAGTCAGGAGCAGATCTGGAATGACAAACTTGCCTTTGCCTACCCGGCTCTTGCGGTTAATACCCGGAAAGAGGTGGGGGTGGCCATCGCCATCGGCGGCGGTGGGAGTGACTCAAACTTTGGTGTCTCGATCTATGGAGACCCCAATATTTATCTCCCTCCTGTTCTCGCGGATGCATCAATTACTCGCTACGGTGACTACTTCGCCATCCGGCGCCACTGGCCTAACGAGGGTATCTTCTCGGCCTTCGGCTTGTATTACACACGTAACGATAAGAGTGAGCTGACTTGCTGCAAAAAAAGCAGTGATCCGAAGACAACATGCGGAGGTGAAACTAGTAAGGTAGGCAATTGTAGCACCAATATGAGCTTTATCCAGTTTGGCAGAAAGTCGGCTGTCAACAATGAGCAGATTCCAGAAAAGTGCAGTAAAGAAGAAATATGCAAGTGCAATAATGAGCATGACAAATGTATTACGGACTGTGAAAAAAAGAGAGACGCATGTATGGAGAATAAACCGGGTAATCCCTTACCGAAGGAGTGTGCACAAATGTTCAATGAGTGCCGAAGAGAATGTGGGGACACGCTGAAACTATGCCGGGCGAAATGTGAGTAATAGCTTGGTTGGCAGCTCACCCTATCGGGCATCCGCCCTACAGAGCGGAAAAGGGAAAAGGGGCCAGGCTCAATTAACGGCAGCGATGCCTAACGAGGCGCTGGAGAGGGACGCCGCAAAAGCGCGGCGCCCCTCAGCTTGGTTCGTTAGGCGAAATTATGCTCAGCGGACCGAAAGGAGGTGATGGTGATAAGACGATTGATGTAGAGAAAAAGGGTAAGGTCTTTTATGGATGGTGAATGATCTAACTTGACGAGAAGCCACCGGCTAAATCGAAAGAAACCCAAAGGAGGGTATCAAGATGAAAGAGCAAGAGAGTAAAAGACGTTCTCTTTTCGGCAGGAAGATGCCGAGGAGATTCGAGCGAACGACAGGTAAGAAAAGGCTTCACAGGTCACTTGCGGAGAAGTTAAGAAAATATGAAGTTAGGGGAGAGGGCTATGAGTTCTTGCCCGCAATGATGCATCTGGTGAAGCGATACCTCGCCGACCTGCCCGATGAAAACAAGAATGAGATGGATAAACGCCTGGCGAAAGCACTAGGTACAATCCCAAAGGCTAGGAAATTACTGGAAATTGCGGCGAAGAAGCACCAAGAGTTACCACGCGAGTTGAAAAGACGAGTGTTCTCCCCGAAGTACCTGGATCTTGAGATTGCGCAGGGTATAGATGTTGCCGAGATATCCAGTATTGTCCAAAGGGCAAACTTGCTTCGCAATACAAGCGTCAAGTCCATTGCCGCCGCAGTGGCGACAACCGGCAGGCCGCCGGTAAAAGATCCGCAGAACGGTTGTTGCTGTTGTTGTTGCCAGGCACCACCATCACCACAGCCTAACCCGACGCCGACAACGCCGCCCAACCAATACGAGATCACTTTCACCAAGCTGTACTGTGTGGATGAAAGCGATCCCGAGTGGGGCGGAAGCGATGAGCCTTACGTAGTGTTCGGAATCATTACAGAGGAAATGGCCGAGGCAGGAACCGCAGCAGTGGGAGTCCACACTCCCGTCTATGAAGATGTAGATGACGGTGACACGCGTCCCGCGGCTGGGGATCAAAATCTACGCCTTTTCGGATTCACTGGGCCAAGGGCCATTGACTCATCAGTGCTCATCGCCGCCTCGTGCTTCGAAAATGATCTGGGCGATGTGAGCGAAACCACCGATGCGGTGAGATCGGCTTTAACAACGGCCGCGACCACCGCTGCGGGAGCTGGTGGTCTGGCTGGGTGGATCGTGGCCGGCGTTGCGGTGATTGGTATCGGGATTACGTACTTAATTGACCTGATCGGCGCGGATGATCAGATCAATGACACAATTGCCCTGTCCCTCACTGAAGCGCAAGCCGATGCGAATACCAGTGCTGTTAATCCCTTTATATTCGCCCCTCTGCATTTTGACGGAGGGGATGATGACGGGATTTATGACGTGTATCTAAAACTAAGGAGAGTGTAAGCTCCAAAAGAGCGCCAAGCAGAAAAGTCGCCTAATAAGCAAATGCAGCCGACCGCTCAAAGCGGCGGCTGATTTGCGGCGTTAATCCAATCGATGGAATTATCGCTTGATGACATGGGAGCGCACCTTACGCCCGGCCAATAGGCGACCCACCACCTTGACCCGACGGCGGGTCCTGTTGTCTATGACGGAAGGATTTCTCATAGTTTCACCTACTCTGTCGGTCTGCTCTTGAATGTTGCCAACCAGCGATCGAATTCGTCCTCACCTTTACGCCACGGATTTTCGCGGTCGAGCTCCCAGCATAAGGGGTTGATCAAAATATATTCCCGGATGCGGTTCAAGGATTCTTCACTACGGATGACGTGTTCATAATAATTGCGTTGCCATAACCGATCGAAAAAAGGCGGCCAGGACCCGGTTTTCACGCCGCGGATGTATTCGTTGGTGGTGATCGACTTGAACGCCCCCACGATGTTCCCGACCGTAGGGGCAACCCTTGTGGTTGCCCCATCGTCAGGGATTCCCTCTTGGGCACCCACGAGGGGTGCCCCTACCGCGATGATCCCGTGAATGTGATTCGGCATCACCACAAATGCATCCAGTTCAATCGCTGCAAATCGTTCTGAAAGCCCGTCCCATACGCTTTGCACTACGCGGCCCACATCATTCAGGCGCATCTTCCCATCGACGACAGCGCCGAACAGACACTCTCGGTTCCGGGTACAGACCGTCACGAAATAGGCGCCTTCCTTGGAATAATCGAATCCTTGGAGGCGAAGCGATCGGCGGCGGAACGCAGGGGCGCGGTCCGACTCGTTCCCGAGGGGTGCAGCAAGCAGCGCCCCTACAGCAACAAACCCAAGGGAATGGCGTAGCGATGGCATCTGGATCAGATATTGGTGGGCACAGACTCGCCGGCGGCGCCGGTCAGTGCCTTCTCGGAGGCCTCGCTGAGGGCCTTGACGTGCCGGCGGTCCGTGGTGAATACCCGGTAGCGGGCCACCTTGGGCGGGATATCGCGGAACAGCTCCATGAGCGGTCTGGGCGAGACGTCGCCCGTGGCCGGATTGTACATGAAGATCTGCTTGCTCCCTTCGGCCAGCGGGTTGATGGGACGGGGATCGAGTGCGGCCATGTCTACCTTGAATTCGATCCCGTGCAGGCGCTTGGACAGGTGGCGGCGGATGGCCTCCTCCAGATGCTCGGCGGTCTGGAACTGGACCATCCGCTGAGACTCCTCGATGGTGGAGACGAAGTCATAGGCCATCTTCCACTTGACGTTCCGACCCAACACCTTTCCCCATTCCGCGCCGAGCGCCCGCTCATCCGGATCC
>JAHFDH010000194.1 GCA_023249055.1 Candidatus Methylomirabilota bacterium | reverse complement strand
GGGTACATTGGATGCCTGAGCGGTTGCAATCAGCTCTTCCAACGGTTGACGCACGTCCGTAATCCCCTTTGGTCCCAGCCCTCTGTGTCAATATAAGTGAGACACCTGCCCCCCTGTAAATTAGAGTAGAGGGCGGGGAGGAAAATACACGATGAGAGCTGAAACGATCACCGCACCACAGAGCATCGCAGTCACCCGCCGCGTCCCGACGCGTCCGTGGGGCGACAGCGCACGCCCCGTCGAGCCGCAGCTGGCGGCCCCCGCAGTGCCGCCCGATCCCGAGGTGTCCGCGAAGCCGGCGCGACGGCGGTTCACCGCCGCCGACAAGCTGCGCATCTTGAAACTCGCCGATGCCTGCACCGTACCAGGGAGCCGAGGCGCACTCCTCCGCCGGGAGGGGCTGTATGCCTCGAACCTCACGACCTGGCGCCGGCAGCGGGAGGCCGGCACCCTGTCCGCCCTCACCCCCAAGCAGCGGGGCCGCAAGGCCCCAAGCCCCGATCCGCTGCGGCGCGAGAATGCCCAGCTCCACAAGGAGAACGAGCGGCTGACGAGACGGCTCCGACAGGCCGAGCTCATCATTGAGGTTCAAAAAAAAGTCTCGCAGATCCTGGGGATCCCCCTGGCGACCTCCGAGGCAGGAGGCAGCGACTGATGGACGCCGCGCAGACCCTAGCCTCCGCGGTGGGGATCAAACCGGCCTGCGACGCGTTCGGCCTTGCCCGGTGCGGCTTCTACCGCGCCCAGGCACGAACGTACGCCCCGATGGTGGAGCCGACGACGCGCCCCAGCCCTCCACGGGCGCTGTCCGCCGATGAACGGCAGGGTGTGCTCGATCTGCTGCACTCCGACCGGTTTGCCGACCAGGCACCCCATGAGGTCTATGCGACCCTCCTGGATGAAGGCGAATATCATTGCTCCATTCGGACCATGTACCGACTCCTGAACCACAATCAAGAGGTCAAGGAGCGCCGGACCCAGCTCCGCCACCCGGTGTATCAGAAACCGGAACTGCTGGCCACGGCCCCGAACCAAGTCTGGTCGTGGGATATTACCAAGCTCCTCGGTCCGGTGACGTGGTCCTATTTCTACCTCTATGTGATCCTGGACATTTTCAGCCGCTACGTGGTCGGCTGGCTGGTCGCCTCGGCGGAATCCGCGTCCCTGGCCGAACGACTCATCAGCGAGACCTGCGCCAAACAGGGGATCGACACAGGGCAGCTCACCATTCATGCGGACCGGGGCTCCGCCATGACCTCCAAGTCCGTGGCCTTCCTGTTGGCCGATCTGGGCGTCACCAAGACCCACAGTCGGCCCCATACGAGTGATGACAATCCCTACTCCGAGGCACAGTTCAAAACCCTCAAGTACCGACCGGACTTCCCGGAGCGCTTCGGCAGTCTCGAAGATGCCCGGAGCTTCTGTCAGGTCTTTTTCCCCTGGTATAACACGGAGCATCGGCATACCGGCATCGGTCTGCTGACGCCGGAGGTCCTGCACTACGGCTTGGCTGACGCGGTTCGCGCGGCCCGCGCCGCGGTGCTGCAGGCCGCCTATGCGGCCCATTCGGAGCGGTTCGTCCGCAAGATCCCGGTTCCCCCGGCACTTCCGGAGGCGGCGTGGATCAACAAGCCGAAGCCAATGGAACAGAGCGATGAGGCGCGACACTAAATTCGGACACACGGTGTCTCAAAATCATTGACACATTCCGGCAGGCCGGTGATTTCAAACGTTATACCCACGGAGCCGCAGTCGAATGACCGCCCCTAAACTTTTCATTTCGTACAGTTGGTCAGACAGCGAACACGAACAATGGGTCGTGGACCTCGCTACAGAGTTGCGCGAGTCTGGCGTTGACGTCATTTTGGATAAGTGGGATCTCAAAGAGGGACATGACGCTGTGGCTTTCATGGAGCAGATGGTCACTAATCCAGAGATCAAGAAGGTCGCAATCGTCTGCGATGAGAAGTATGCTGCAAAGGCCGATGACCGGGCCGGAGGCGTAGGGACGGAGACACAGATCATCTCAAGGGAAGTCTATGAGAACCAAGCCCAGGAGAAGTTTGTAGCCGTTGTCAGCCAAAAGAATGAAAACGGGAAACCATTTCTTCCAACGTACTACAGATCTCGGATTTACATTGATCTCAGCGAAGCTGATCGGTACGCAGAGAATTTCGAGCGGCTGCTGAGATGGATATTCGACAAGCCTCTCTATGTCAAACCCGAACTCGGGAGCAAGCCGTCGTTCTTATCTGAAGGCGAGCATGTATCCCTGGGAACGACCGCAATCTTCAAGAGGTGCATTGATGCCCTAAAAAACCATAAGGTATTTGCGGCGGGCGCCTTCGACGAATACTGCAACTCCTTTGCATCAAACCTTGAACGCTTCAGGTTATCGAAAGTCGAAGGAGAGTTTGATGACGCGGTAGTCAAGAACATTGAAGAATTTCTCCCGTATCGCAATGAAGCCATTCAACTTTTAATTACCGTCGCGCAGTACTCGCCAACCACAGAATTCACACAACGAATTCATCGCTTCTTCGAGAGCCTGATTCCGTACATGAACAGGCCAGCGAATATGTCCCAGTGGAGCGAGTGGGACTTCGATAACTTCAAATTCCTAGTTCATGAGTTGTTTCTCTATTCGTTGGCTGTACTCTTGAAGCATGACCGGCTAGATCAAGCGAATTATC
>JAHFDH010000074.1 GCA_023249055.1 Candidatus Methylomirabilota bacterium | reverse complement strand
CCTTAACCTGCATCAGTGTTTGACCACGAAATAGTGATCTCTTCGTCGACGCCCTGCAGACCTGCTATTGCAGGATGCATAGAACGTCTTCCTCCCGCATGATCAGTAATTCCTCGTCGTTAAGCTTCACTTCCGAGCCAGAGTACTTACCAAAGAGGATCTTGTCGCCGGCCTTCACATCCATCGGCTGTCGCTTCCCATCATCGCCGACCTTGCCCGGCCCGACGGCAATAACTTCGCCTTCCTGGGGCTTCTCTTTCGCGGTATCGGGGATGATGATTCCACCCTTCTTGATCTCTTTCTCTTCCAGGCGCTTCACCAGGATTCGGTCGTGCAACGGTTTTACCTTCACGATCGCTTACTCCTTTCTCTGCAGGGATTAGGTTTGAAACCCGCCCTACGCTCATACGGTTTCACCTCACGCACCACACAACAAACAGGTAGGCAGCAACGATCCTGTTAGCACTCTCTCTTTGAGAGTGCTAATTATCATAGGCAGTGGGCTCCCTATTCGCAAGGCTGACTATTGACGTATATTCACGACACGCACTACACGTTTCTAATATTAAGATATTACCTATTTGTTTTGCCGTTTTTCGCGTATATACTTATATATACTTTCTAATTCTCATGATTTTAGTATCGTGTGTGGTGTTCAACGTTCGAGGTCTCACATCGCGCCATGGACCTCACACTCCGCCAGTCGCCGCTCTGCTCTGACGGTCACAATAGTCTTGACAGCATTGAGTGTGGGTACTTATACTGCGTTAATAACGTGTAATTTACTGATGAATAACCTCGATTATTGCGAAGAGTAGCCGCAGTACACTAGAAATCGACATGCGCAGGGAATCGCTATGAAAGCCGTGATCATGGCCGGCGGGTTCGGAACTCGGCTGCGGCCGCTGACAAACAGCCTCCCCAAGCCGATGATCCCCATGGCTGTCAAGCCGCTGATGGAGCATACGGTCGCGCTGCTCAAAGATCACGGCTTTGACGACCTCATTACCCTCCTCTACTTCCAACCGGATACCATTGAACGTTACTTCGGCGACGGCAGCGAGTTCGGCGTAAAGATGGTCTATGCCGCTGCTACTGAAGACTACGGCACGGCCGGGGCGGTCAGGAACGCCGCGGCCTTCCTGGACGACACGTTCCTGGTCATCAGCGGCGACGTCCTCACCGATTTCGATCTCTCGAAGGCGGTGAAGGCGCACACAGATCGCGGAGCCCTGGCCACAATGGTGTTGACCAGGGTCGAGAACCCGCTTCAGTACGGCGTCGTCATCACGGCTCCCGACGGCCGCATCACGCACTTTCTGGAGAAGCCGACGTGGGGCGAGGTGATCAGCGATACCGTCAACACCGGAATCTATATTCTCGAACCCGAGGTACTCGAACTGATCCCGGCCGGAAAAGAGTTCGACTTCAGCCGCGATCTGTTCCCAAAGCTGATGCGTGAAGGGCGTCCCCTGTACGGCCATGTGGCGGCTGGATATTGGAAAGATGTGGGCGATCTGATCGAGTATCGTCTCGCGCATCGCGACATCCTGGCCGGTCTGGTAAGGGTCGCACTTCCTGGAAAACCGGTGGAAGGACTCGACAAACCGATCTGGCTTGGGGAAGGGAGTCGGATCGATTTCACCGCGTCGCTGAGAGACGGGGTCTTGATCGGCAGGCATACGCAGGTCGGGCCAAACACCCACATCACGCGCAGCGTCATTGGCGACAACTGCGTCATCGAGGAGGGTGCCGTCATCGTCGGATCGGTGCTCTGGAACAATGTCTTTGTCGGCGCCCGGGCTGTGTTGAAGGAGAACGTTGTCGGCCGGGCCAGTGAGATCAAGGCCAACGCCCGCATCTTTGAGGGCGCGCTGATCAGCGAACAGTGCAAGGTCGGCGAGGGATCGGTGGTCAAGGCCGACGTCAAGGTGTGGCCCCACAAGGTGGTCGAGGACGGGGCCATCCTGGCCACCAGTCTGATCTGGGGCCAGAAGTGGTCGCGGACTCTGTTCGGCGCCTACGGCGTGACCGGGTTGGCCAATCTCGAGATCTCGCCCGAGTTCGGGGCGAAGCTTGGCGCCTGTTTTGGGGCGACCCTTCGGATGGGATCGTTCGTCCGCACCGGCCGCGACGGTCACCAGGCCTCCCATATGGTTAAACGGGCCGTCGTCAGCGGTCTTCTTTCGGCCGGCATCAATGTGCGTGATTTCCGCGTCGCCCCTATCCCGGTGGTCCGGTATAAGATGAGCGCGCGCGACGTGATGGGCGCTGTACATGTTCGAAAGTCTCCCTTCGATCCGGAGTTGATCGACATCCTCTTCTTTGATGAGTACGGCATGGACATCTCATCCAGCCGGGAGAAGAGCATTGAACGGCTCTTTTTCCGGGAAGATTTCCGCCGTGCCAAGGTTGAAGAAATCGGTCGTCTCTCGCCTCCCCCGTACGGTACCGATTTTTACCGGGACGGGATCCTGAGCTTTATCGATCAAGACGCGCTGCGCGGATGCGGCTTCAGGATCGTGGTCGACTACGCCTATGGCTCGTCGTCGGTCGTCTTCCCGCAGATCCTCGGGACGCTGGGATGCGAGGTCATCGCGCTGAACGGCTGCATGGACGAAAGCAGAATCACCAAAAGTGCGGAAGAGTTCCGTCGCTCGTTGCACCAGCTCTCTGGGATTGTCAAAAGCCTTCGGGCCAATTTGGGCATCATGCTCGACGCCGGGGGGGAAAAGATTTTCATTGTGGATGACGCCGGCAACCTGTTGAGCGACGACCTGGCCCTGGCGGCCATGGCCCTGCTCGTGATGCGGACCCATCCTCGCGGGGTCATCGGCATTCCGATCACCGCCAGCTCGGTCATCGAGGAGTTGGCCCGCGACCTCGGCTTCGAGGTGCTCAGGACAAAAACTGCCCCGCGAGCGCTGATGGAGGCCGCGACACAAGAAGGCGTCATCTTCGTGGGAGACGGCCTCGGCGGTTTCATCTTCCCCAAGTTCCAACCGGCCTTTGACGGGATGCTGGCAATTCTCAAACTCCTGGAGATGGTCGCAACTCAGGATCTCCGTCTGAGCCAGTTTATCCCATCCGTTCCTCACCGTTTTAAATGCCGTGAGCAGGTGCCCTGTTCCTGGGAGCGGAAGGGCGGAACCATGCGAGCCCTCATCGCCGCCACCGCCGACGAACAGGTCGAACTGGTAGACGGGGTGAAGGTCCACCTTGGCAGAGACTGGGTGATCCTCTATCCCGATCAGGACCGGCCACTGTTCCACATCCTCGCCGAAGCCGACACCCTTGCGCAGGCGGAAGCTCACGTGGCCAGGTATCGGGCACTCCTCGATGATTGCATGAAGGGTAGCCTGGCGGAGGCTGCGGTATGAAGCTGATCCGGTTCGGCACATCCGGCTGGCGCGACATCATCGCCGAGAACTTCACCTTCGCCAACGTTCGTCTTGTGGCAAGAGCTATCGCAGAACACCTGCTGACCGAGCAAGCCGATCAACCGCAGGTGGTCGTAGGGTACGATACGCGCTTTCTCTCGGAAGCGTTCGCAGCCGAGGCGGCAGCGGTCCTGGCGGCGTGCGGTGTCAGAGTCTGGCTCACCGATCGGGATACGCCGACGCCTGTTGTCGCGTACGAAGTGATCCGCCGCGGTGCTGCAGGCGGCCTGAACATTACAGCCAGCCACAACCCGCCCGAATATAACGGGCTTAAATTTTCCGGCCCCTCAGGCGGCCCGGTTCTTCCCGCGATTACCGACCGGATCGAAAAGAGGGTACAGGAATTACTGACCCAACCCGAGACCCCGTGTCCTCCGCTCGGAGAGTTGGAGGCCAAGGGCCTTGTCGTACGGATTGACCCGCGACCGACATACCTGAAACGACTGCGAGAGCTGGTGGACCTGCGCGCGATCGCCGCTGCGCGCCTGAAGGTAGCGGTTGACCTGCTCTATGGGACCGCCGGGGGCTACCTGGACGAACTCCTGCGCGAAGCCGGGTGCGACGTACAGACCCTCCACGGATCCAGGAATCCCGGATTCGGCGGCAAGGCGCCGGATCCCTCGGACACAAACCTGCAAGAGCTTGCGACCGTCGTACGGTCCGGCGGATATCATCTTGGATTGGCGACCGACGGCGACGCCGATCGATATGGAATCGTCGACCGGGACGGCTGCTTCATCGAACCGAACTATATCCTGGCCCTTCTTCTGAGACACCTGATCGGCACTCGCAGCTGGCGCATGGGGGTTGCCCGATCGGTAGCCACCAGCCATCTGGTCGATGCGGTCGCTCGACTGCGCGCGGTCCCCGTCTATGAAACCAAGGTCGGGTTCAAATACCTTGGCGAGCTGATCACCCAGGGCAAGGTCGCGCTCTGCGGAGAGGAAAGCGCCGGTCTGTCGATCTTCGGACACGTACCTGAAAAGGATGGCATTCTCGCCGCCCTCTTAGTCACAGAAATGGTCGCCATGGCTGTCGGGTCCAGTGTCCGTAGCCTGCTCAATGCGCTCTATGCCGAGGTAGGTGGCGCAATTTACGCTCGCCGCCTGAACCTTCATCTTACGTCGGAACAGCAAGGACACCTCGCCGACCGCCTGAAAGCGTTGCCGACGCGAGTAGCGGGACTTGCCGTGGTGGAGGTGAACAGGCTGGACGGCACCAAGCTGCTGCTTGAGGACGGCAGTTGGTTCCTGGTGCGAACGTCCGGAACAGAGCCGGTCGTGCGTCTCTACCTGGACGCGCATTCCGAGGCGCAGATCGAGGAGTTGACGGCGGCGGCGCGGGCGCTCCTCGACGTCTGATGGCCGGGGAGGGAATGAGGATGCGGACGGGACCAGTTATGACCGGCGCGCAGGAGGAATTCGCCGCGGCAAGGAGTTCCCGTAAACGGTGGCTCGTCTTGCTCGCTGCACTGGCGATACTGATCGCGGTTTCCTCTGTGGTTGGGAAGAAGAGCGTCGTCAAGGTCCTCCGGATGAGCAAAACCAGGACCGAACTTCAGCAGGAGATCACACGGTTGAAGCAGGTCAACGAAGGACTGACTCGGGAGATCCAGTCCTTCGCCAACAATCCGGGCCAGGTCGAGGTGATTGCTCGCGAGGATCTCGGGCTGGTAAAACCTGGCGAGATCGTGTACCAGTTCAGTCCGCCCAGGCCAACCACTGCTCTACCCGCCCCCTCCCGTTGAGATGCCGCACTATCCCTGATCCGATTTCTCCGCATACTCCCAGGATTAGGATAAGGTCTTATTTTATTCGGGTCCCGGACTTTTGTGCTTGACAAAGCTCCACAGCTTCGTGTATTGTTACTATCACCGTGTTGTGCGTGTTGGGGCAATAGGTAGGTGGCCTACAGGGGTGTATTTCCCCGGTAGCAGCCAGTCAACAGTTACAGTAAAAAGGAGATGATGTCAGATGGCGGGAATGTCGCAGGTTGTACTCGATATCCTTACCACACCGATGGGGGCTATCGCCGGACTCGTCGCACTTGTTGTTCTTGGTCTCTTCGCTCGGTGGGTCTTTACGGATCAGCCGCAGAAATAACGTCGTAGGGGCGAAACCTATTTCGCCCCTACCAGCACACCTTCCGTACGCACGAGAGGATTGAAGGCCTGCCGGGTGGGCCCTTGATCTTCCCTATCCAGTTATTGCCTCTCAGCGTTGAACGCCCAGCCTAATCGGGTGAGCCAAAAGCCCTTGCCAAAGGCTGACAATCCGACTATACTCGCTTCTAAACACATGCGGAGAGCAGACCTGCTATTGACGAGAGGCGTGGTGCGGAACCGAGGAGAGAAGCGATAGTGAAACGCGTAAGTATTCTTGGCTCAACAGGGACCATCGGGGTCAAGGCCTTGGCCATGATCGATCTGCACCGCGACTCCTTCGAGGTGGTGGCCCTTGCGGCCAGGGATAATATCGATCTTCTGGAGCAGCAGATCAGGCAGTTCTCCCCCCGCGTGGTCGCTGTCGGAACGTCCAAGGCCGCAACAGCGCTGAAGGAACGGATACGTGACGTTCCTGTCGAGATCGGGTGGGGAGACGAAGGCGTACTCAACGCCGCGACAGTGTCTGAGGCCGACATCGTCCTGACCGCGATAGTCGGCGCGGCGGGTCTGCTCCCGAGCCTTGCCGCTATTAAAGCAGGCAAGGATATTGCCCTCGCGACGAAGGAGGTCATGGTCATGGCGGGGGAGTTGGTGATTGCCGAGGCCAAGGCGCGTGGCATTCGACTCCTTCCCGTCGATAGCGAACATTCGGCTATTTTCCAGTGTCTGGGAGGGAATCCCAGTTGTGCGTACTTGAAGCGGGTGCTCTTGACGTCTTCCGGGGGACCGTTCCGCCGGCGACCGAAAGAAGACTTTGCCGCCATTACACCGAAAGAGGCGCTACAGCACCCGACGTGGGTGATGGGCAAGAAGATTACTATCGACTCGGCCACACTGATGAACAAGGGACTGGAAGTCATCGAAGCCAGCTGGTTCTTCTCTCTCACCCCTCAACAAATCGACGTCATTATTCACCCGCAGAGTATTATTCATTCAATGGTCGAGTTCCTGGACGGGGCGATCCTGGCGCAGATGGGGGTGACCGATATGGGACTGCCGATTCTGTATGCCCTTTCATACCCTGACCGGCTTCAGACGCCGTTGCCGCCCCTCGACCTGAACGCCCTGTCCGCGTTAACCTTCGAACCCGTTGACCACGACAGGTTTCCATGCGTCCGATTTGCCTATCAGGCGCTCGAGGCGGGCGGAACCTATCCGGCCGTTCTCAATGCCGCCAACGAAGTGGCCGTAGACCTTTTCCTCTCCGGTCGAATTTCCTTCCTCGATATCGCTGCCCTCATCGCGAAGGCGTTGGACAGCCACCGTGGTCGCAAGATCGATTCTCTTGAAGTTGCCCTGGATGCCGATCGTGAAGCCAGGGAACTCGTGTTGGCAGCGCTGCCCACGTAAGGCTGACGGAGAAGGACAGAAGGACGTTGTACGCCGACATGATCGCCTTGGGATCGACGGTTGCCCTCGGTATTTTGGATGTGGTCGATCCTCGACCACTCCTGGCGCGTCTCGACTATCTTCTCTGGGCCGTCCTCGTCCTGGGCGCGCTCATCTTTGTCCACGAGCTTGGTCACTTCCTGGTCGCCAAGCGGGCCGGGGTCAGGGTTCTGAAGTTTTCTCTCGGCTTTGGCCCAAAGATCATCGGCTTTACGCGCGGCGAGACCGAATATCTCCTCTCCGCAATCCCGCTTGGCGGCTATGTCAAGATGCTCGGCGAGGATCCAAAGGAAGAGGTCGCCGATCCGGAAGGATCGTTTTCCGCAAAGCCGGTCGGGTGGCGCTCGCTGATCATTCTGGCCGGTCCGGGATCCAATTTTCTACTTGCTGTCGCTATCTTTTGGATCATCTTTATGATCGGGGTTCCGGTCCCTTCTACAAGAATTGGCAGGATCTCAGAGGGGTACCCGGCCCAAACCGCAGGACTGAAAATCGGCGATAGGATTGTCGCAATAAACGGGAAGGCAGTGGATAAGTGGGAGGACTTGGCGGCGACGATTTACAAAGGCGGCGGTCAACCTGTTCAGCTTACCGTGGAACGGCAGGGAACGACGTTCGATGTCACCATCCATCCAAAAATCGACAGAGAAAAGAACATATTTGGAGAAGAAGAGGAAATTGGACGGATCGGGATTTCACCGGCTGAGGAAATCGTTGTAGACAAAACCAATCCGGTTAGCGCATTAGGAAAGGCGCTCTCTAAGACGTACGATGTCAGTCGCCTGATTCTGCTGACCTTTGTCAAGCTGATCCAGGGCGTGGTGCCAGCCAAGACTATTGGCGGGCCGCTCCTGGTGGCGCAGATGGCCGGTCAGCAGGCGCGCCTAGGTATTTTGAATCTCCTGCCCTTTACCGCGCTGCTGTCCATCAACCTTGGGATCCTGAATCTGCTTCCGATCCCTATTCTAGATGGGGGACACCTGTTCTTCTCGCTGATTGAAGCCGTTCGCGGCAAACCGGTCAGCCTGCAGAAGCGAGAGGTGGCCCAGCAGGTTGGACTGGCCCTGCTGGTGGCCCTGATGATTTTTGCCTTCTATAACGATATCTTCCGCCTGCTCGGGAGACAGTAGAAAGACAGCCTTCAGCGGTCGGCGATCAGCATAAAGCAGGAGACAACAGCGAGCCTGCTCGCTCCAAGTTCTGCTTCGTGCCTGACTGCTGATGGCTGAGCGTTAACCTGGCCGAACAATGATAGAAAGACGCAAAACACGACAGATTCAGGTGGGACCCGTCAAAATCGGCGGTCAGGCACCGGTGTCGGTCCAGTCGATGACAAAGACCGATACGCGGGACGTCCGGGCTACGGTGGACCAGATCTGGGCGTTAGAGGTTGCCGGGTGTGACATCGTGCGGGTCGGTGTCCCGGGAAAAGACGCGGCGGAAACACTCTGGGAGATTCGCAAGCAGATCCGGATCCCATTGATCGCCGATATCCACTTCGACTACAGGCTCGCCCTGATTGCCCTCGAACAGGGTGTAGACGGCCTCCGTCTCAACCCCGGCAACATCGGCGACCGTTCGCGCGTGGAGGAGATCGTCAGGGCCGCGACCGAGCGAAAGATTCCGATCCGTATCGGCGTCAACAGCGGATCACTGGAAAAGGATCTACTGGCCAGAGACGGCGGACCGACTCCAAGAGGGATGGTAGAGAGCGCCCTGCGTCACATCCGAATCCTCGAAGACCTCAACTATCCGGAAATGAAGGTCTCGTTGAAGGCCTCCGATCCCCTGATGATGATTGAGGCCTACCGTCTCCTGGCGGAAGAGATCGAGTACCCCCTCCACCTTGGCGTCACCGAGGCCGGGACACCAGGAGTGGGAACGATCAGGTCGGCCGTCGGTATAGGGACGCTGCTTGCCGAGGGGATCGGCGACACCATCCGGGTGTCGCTCTCGGCAGACCCTGTCGAGGAGATCAAGGCGGGCGTCGAGATCTTGAAGTCGCTCGGCCTTCGGAGGGGCGGGCTGACGTTGGTCTCCTGTCCGTCGTGCGCAAGAGCCGATATCGACTTGGTTCCCCTTGCCCAGGAGGTGGAGCGGCGATTAGCGGGGATCACGAAGGAGATCCACGTCGCCGTGATGGGGTGTGAGGTGAACGGACCAGGGGAGGCCAGAGGGGCCGACATCGGAGTGGCCGGCGGCAAGGGGATCGGCTGGATTTTTAAGAAGGGAGAGGCGGCTCGGAAAGTGAAGGAGTCCGAGATTGTCGACGCCCTGGTCGAGGAGGTTAACAAGATGGTGGCAGGAGACGACGGCCACACATAAACCACAGCGTTCAGCTATCAGTCATGAGCTGTCAGCGTACACCAAGGGCGGCGAGCGAGGCCCATTATCGGCGGCAAGAGCTTGTTCATTACTTGGTGTTTTTTTGTGCATCGCCGATTGCTGATCGCTGACGGCTGGATGCCTGCTGGGTTGGAAATACGATGCGTTGGACGAGATCACTGATCCCGACACTGAAAGAAGAACCCGCTGAAGCCGAGGCGGTCAGCCACAAGCTGATGGTCCGCGCCGGCTTCGTCCGGCAGCTTGCCGCCGGGATCTATGTCACCCTCCCGCTGGGACAGCGCGTGATGGATAAGATCAACGCCATCCTCCGCGAGGAGATGAACCGGATCGGCGGCCAGGAGATCACCATGCCGGTCCTGCACCCGGCGGAGCTGTGGCAACAGACGGGGCGATGGACGACGATCGGCGAAGAGATGTTCCGGCTGCACGATCGCGGCAAGCGAGAGATGTGTCTGGGGATGACGCATGAAGAGGTTGTTGCCTGGCTGGCGGCGCACGAGATTCGATCTTACCGAGACCTCCCGCAGATCTGGTATCAGATCCAGACCAAGCTGCGGGACGAAGCTCGACCCAAGAGCGGCGTCTTGCGAACCCGAGAGTTCGTGATGAAGGACTCTTACTCATTGGACCGGGACGAGGCCGGACTGGAGAAGAGCTACGAGCTGCACAAGGAGGCGTATTGCCGCATCTTCACGCGGTGCGGCCTGGCGTTTCATGTCGTTGAAAGCGACCCGGGGATGATGGGCGGCGCGGTCGCGCACGAGTTCATGGCGCCGAGCGAAGCCGGGGAGGACGAGATTGCGCTTTGCGACGGTTGCAGCTACTCGGCCAATGTC
>JAHFDH010000073.1:2771-10254 GCA_023249055.1 Candidatus Methylomirabilota bacterium | reverse complement strand
ATCATGGGGAGCGCCTCTATCGCCTGGCTCGCCGCGGTGAAACGGTCGAACGGCAGCCGGTAGCGGTTCGAATCCACGAGCTGACGCTGCTGGAATGCGATATACCCTTCGTCCGGTTCCGTGTCAGTTGCTCCAAGGGGACGTATGCCCGCAGCCTGTGCGATGATGCCGGTCGTATCCTTGGGTGCGGCGCGCACCTGCATGCCTTGACTCGCGTCCGGTCCGGCCGTTTCCTGATTGACGATGCGCTGACGCTGGAGCAGCTTGAGCAGGCGGTTGTGGAGGGCCGTATCCTGGACGTACTGATCCCCATCGGGGAGGCGCTGGGGCACCTCCCGGTTGTCAGGATTCACCCCGAGTCCTCTCGAGGGGTCGTCCAGGGGGGCGGAATGGCAGCTGGCGCCCTGCTCAGTTTTCCCTCTGAGGTGGAGAAAGGGGACTTGGTGCGGGTCCTGGGATATCGGCGTCAGCTTCTGTCGTTGGCTGAAGCCACGGTGGCCGGCCGGGAGTTCCCCGCAGTTGATCCGCGGCGGATAGTCTTAAAACCGGTACGAGTTCTTGTCGGGCAATGATCGTCATCGAGCAGCTTGAGGATCTGGAAGGCGAGTATCCCGCTCCTGTAGTGGCGGTCGGGACATTCGACGGGGTCCATCTCGGACATCGCGAGATTCTGGGTCGAGTCGTGCGGCGCGCTCACCGGGAGGGGGGAACGGCGGTTGTCTTCACCTTCGCAAGACATCCGCTGGAAGTGGTCAACCCTTCAAAGGCTCCGCCTCTCATTACCCCACTGCCGATCAAGCGGGACATCATGACGGCGCTTGGCATCGATCTGATGATTGCTGCCGGGTTTACTCCTTCTGTGGCCGCGACCTCGCCGCGCGATTTCGTCAAGCACTATCTGGTCGATCGCCTTCGGGCGCGGTTTGTCTGTGTCGGCTACGACTTCGCCTTCGGGAAGGGCAGGGCGGGATCGCCGGAACTGCTCAGGGCGCTTGGCGAGGAGTACCGGTTTGAGCTCGATGTGGTGCCTGCGATGACGGCGGACGGCCAGGTGGTCAGTTCCACTCGTATCCGCGGCCTTCTGGCGAGGGGGGAGCTGCGCGAGGCGACCCGTTTTTTGGGACGACCGTATGCCATTCTTGGACAGGTTGAACGGGGCGCCGAACGAGGCAGGCGGCTGGGATATCCAACGGCCAATCTCTCCGCGACCGCCGACTTGATCGTGCCGGATGGTGTCTACGCCGGTATGGTATGGTTGAAGCAGGGGTTACATAAGGCGCTTATCAATGTCGGCAGAGCGCCGACGTTTGGCGGCGAGGCGCGCCGAGTGGAGGTCCACCTGCTGGAGGCTGAGGCGGGGGAGTTGTACGGGGAGATGCTCACACTCTTTTTCCTTGAGCGCCTGCGCGACGAGCGGCGCTTTGATGACCCGTCGTTGCTTCGACAGCAGATCGACTGTGACAAGCGTCAAGCGGATGCGATATTTGGCGCCTTCTCGCAGTGTTCTCCGGAAGAATGGGCTTTACTCCCCGAAGGGCCTATGCTATCGTACTCACGGTTTTGAGTATCTACTTAAGAAGAAAGGAGGATGCGGCTTCGTGGGCAAGGCGTCTACAAATAAGCAAGAGATCATCGGGCAGTATCGACTGCATGACTCCGACTCCGGCTCTCCGGACGTGCAGATCGCGCTTTTGACCGGGCGAATAGGCTATCTGACCGAACACTTGAATGGCCACAAGAAAGACTTCCACTCCAGGCGAGGGCTGCTTCGCCTTGTCGCGCGGCGCCGGAAACTTCTGGACTATCTCAGAAGCAAAGACGCGAACCGGTATAAACAGATCATCGAAAGGTTGGGAATCCGTAAATGAGTTGTCGGGTCGAGCGGATCATCGAAGGGAAACCACTGAGTATCGAGACCGGGCGTGTGGCCAGGCAGGCCGATGGCGCCGTATTAGTCCGGTATGGCGACACGGTCGTGCTGGTCACGGCGGTGGCGTCGAAACAGACGCGGCAGGGGATCGATTTCTTTCCGCTCACGGTTGATTACCAGGAGCGGGCCTATGCGGCGGGCAAGATTCCTGGCGGCTTCTTCAAGCGGGAGGGTAAGCCTCATGACAAGGAGACCTTGACCTCCCGCCTGATCGATCGCCCACTCCGGCCCCTCTTCCCGGACGGCTACCGACAGGATGTCCAGATTATCGCGACGGTGCTGTCCGCCGACCAGGAGAACGATCCTGATGTCCTGGCGGTGTTGGGCGCCTCTGCGGCGCTTACCATTGCGCCGATCCCGTTCCTCGGACCGATCGGTGCGGTTCGGGTCGGCCGGGTAGGGGGCAAGCTGCTCCTGAATCCCACCTATGCCCAGATGGAAGGATCCGACATCGATCTGGTGGTGGCGGGGACCAGAAGCGCGGTAGCGATGCTTGAGGCCGGGGCTGACGAGGTTCCTGAGGACGGATTGGTTGAGGCCATCGAATTCGGTCATAAAGGGATCCAGCCCATGATCGACATGGTGCTGGAGCTGGCGAAAGAGCTTCGGGTCGAAAAGGTGCCCTTCCAGGTTCCGCCTGTGGATTCACAGTTACGCGAACGTGTGAGCGCGCTGGCCCGCCAAGAACTTCGGACGCTGGCCGGGATTGCCGAAAAGGAGCAGCATCGCAACCGTCGGCAGCAGCTCTTTGATGAGGTGATGGCGGCGTGTAGCGATGAGCCGGACGACAGGAAGGCAGTCATCAGGGGGCTGTTTGAGGCAATCGAGCACGAGGAGTTGCGTCGAATGATCCTGGAAGAGGGGAGGCGGGCGGACGGACGGTTGCTCGAGGATGTCCGGCCGATCACCGCCGAGGTCGGAGTCCTGCCAAGGACGCACGGATCGGCCCTTTTCACCAGGGGTCAGACTCAAGCGCTTGTGACGACCACGCTCGGCACCTCGGAAGATGAGCAGCGTCTGGATAATCTCGAAGGAGAGGGCACTAAGCGGTTTATGCTCCATTACAACTTTCCACCGTTCAGCGTGGGCGAGGTCCGATTCATGCGCGGACCCGGTCGGCGCGAGATCGGGCACGGGGCGCTTGCCGAGCGGGCGCTTCTCGGGGCATTACCGTCGAAGGAGGAGTTTTCGTATACCCTTCGGATCGTCTCGGATATCCTCGAATCGAACGGGTCGTCGTCTATGGCAACGGTGTGCGGGGCGAGCCTCAGCTTGATGGATGCGGGGGTGCCAATCCGATCGGCGGTGGCCGGGGTGGCGATGGGGCTTGTCGTGGAGGATGAGCGGACGGCGATTCTCACTGATATTATCGGACTCGAGGATCACCTTGGCGATATGGACTTCAAGGTGGCCGGTACTAGGCAAGGGATCACGGCGCTGCAACTGGATATCAAGACCCAAGGTATCGCGCCCAGCCTCATGCCGAAGGCGCTGAGTCAGGCCAGGCGTGCCCGCCTTCACATATTGGATCAGATGGACCGTGCCATTACGGAGCCGCGGTCGAACATCTCGGTGTATGCGCCGCGCATTCTCACATTGATGATACCGGTGGATAAGATCCGCGATGTCATCGGCCCGGGCGGCAAGGTGATCCGCGGGATTGTGGCGGAGTCGGGGGCGAAGATCGATGTGTCGGACGACGGACGGATCGAGATCGCCTCAGTTGACGGGGCGGCGGCGCAGAAGGCGTTGTCGATCATCAGCAAGATTGTCGAGGTTCCGGAAGTCGGCAAGGTCTATCAAGGGAAGGTAGTCAAGATCATGGACTTTGGCGCCTTCGTACAGATTCTGCCGGGCACCGACGGCCTGCTGCACATCTCACAAATTTCCGAGCAACGGGTGAAGCGGGTCGAGGATGTCCTGGCGGAAGGGGACGAGGTCATGGTGAAGGTGATCGACGTCGATAAGAACGGGAAGATCCGGTTGAGCCGGAAAGAGGTGATGCAATCGGAGGCGCCGCAGGTCAAGGCGGAATAGAGGTCATCTTAAATTAATGGGCCGTCTCCCCTATCATCGTCAAGTGTTGCCGAACGGGATGGTCGTGCTCACTGAGAGTATGCCCGCCGTCAAGTCGGCGGCGATCGGCGTGTGGGTGCGGGTCGGATCGCGCGATGAGGCAGAAGAGGTGGCCGGCATCTCGCACTTCATCGAGCACATGCTTTTCAAGGGGACCCCGCGGCGGAGCGCGCAGGACATCGCCATGGCGATTGACGCCGTTGGCGGCACGCTCGACGCCTTCACAAGCCGCGAGACCACCTGTTTCTATGGCAAGGTTCTGGGTGAGCATCTGCCACTCGCTATCGATATCCTGGCCGACACCTTTCTCCACTCCAATCTTGATCCCAAAGATATTGAACGGGAGCGGGACGTCGTGCTCCAGGAGATCAAGATGGTGGAGGATACCCCTGATGACCTGGTCCACGACCTCTTTGCGGAGGCGATCTGGAGCGATCACCCGGTGGCCAGACCGATCCTGGGCCGGAAGGAGACGGTGCGTTCGCTTACGCAAGACGATGTCCGCTGCCACATGGATCGCTTCTATCGGCCGGATCGGACCGTAGTGGCGGCGGCTGGCGATCTGGAGCACGAGCGGCTGGTCGACCTGGTCACGCAGGCATTCAACGGGTATGAAGGCCGATCCGTGTACGCCGATCTTCCGCCGCCAAGTTGTACGGCGGCGGTCAGGGTGGAGGAGCGCGATACCGCCCAGCTTCACCTGTGCCTCGGTATGGATGGCCTGCCGCACGCCCACAAGGATCGCTACGCTCTCTACCTGCTGAACGCAATGCTGGGCGGCAGTATGAGCTCTCGACTCTTTCAGGAGGTTCGTGAAAAACGTGGTCTGGTCTATTCGATCTACTCCTATCACGCCTCCTATCGTGATTGCGGCCTGCTGGTCGTGTATGCCGGGACGAATCCGGACTCTTCAGGCCAAGTTGTGGACCTGATTCGGGCTGAGTGTGCCCGTTTACGGAATCAACCGGTCGATCCCGGTGATCTCCAACGGGCGAAGGACCAGCTCAAGGGCAATCTGCTCCTGGGTCTTGAGGGGACCAGCAGCCGGATGACGCGCCTGGCGAAGACCGAGATCTATTTCGAGGGTACCTATAGTCTGGATGACATTATTGCCGGGATCGATTCGGTATCCATCGATCAGTTCGAATCACTGACCAGAAGGATCTTACGCGACGAGGCGTTTGCTATTACCACCATCGGCCCTGTTGCCCAGGCGGCCCTGCTCTCTTAAGAACTTACCCCTATGATCCCCCGCTACGCGCTCCCCCGAATGGTCTCCGTATGGGAACCGCACAGTCGCTACGACGTCTGGTTGCGGATCGAGCTGTTGGCCTGCGAGGCCTGGGCCGAACTTGGCGTCGTTCCGCGGCAGGCGTTGGCCGTGATCCAGGAGCGGGCCGGCTACGACATAAACCGCATCCAGGAGATCGAACGGGAAGTGCGCCATGACGTCATCGCCTTTGTGTCGGCGGTGGCGGAACGGGTCGGCCCGGAGGCGCGCTACCTGCACTTCGGATTGACATCCTATGATGTCGTGGATACGGCTCTGGCGGTGCAGCTTCAGCAGGCGTCCGGTATTCTGCTGGAAGACCTGGAGGCGCTCTCCCGCACGCTTGCCGATCTCGCCGGACGCCACAAGCGCACGATGATGATCGGGCGAACGCATGGGATCCATGCCGAGCCGATAACCTTTGGCCTGAAGCTGGCGCTCTGGTACTGCGAGGTGCAGCGCAATCTCGACCGCCTCCGTCGGGCCAGGGAGACTGTCGCCTGCGGCAAGCTTTCCGGTGCCGTCGGGACCTTCGCCCACCTGCCGCTCTTTGTGGAGCAGTTTGTCTGCGCTCGGCTTGGGCTCCAGCCGGCGCTGATTTCCAGTCAAATTCTCTCCAGGGATCGACACGCCGAATTTCTGTCGACACTGGCGCTGATTGGGACCTCTCTCGACAAGTTTGCCACCGAGATCCGCCACCTGCAACGGACCGAGGTGCGCGAGGTGGAGGAGCCGTTTGTCGAGGGCCAGAAGGGCTCGTCGGCTATGCCGCACAAGCGGAACCCGGTGGCCTGTGAACAGGTGTCAGGATTGGCGAGACTACTGAGGAGCTACGCCCAGTCTGGCCTGGAGAACGTGCCGCTCTGGCACGAACGCGATATCAGCCACTCGTCCGTGGAGCGAGTGATTCTGCCTGATGCGACCATCCTGCTTGACTACCTGTTAGTTCGGTTCCGGGAGGTTCTTGAAGGTCTGCGGGTCTATCCGGATCGAATGCGGCACAATCTGGAGATGACGGGAGGGCTGGTCTTTTCGGAGGCGGTGCTGCTGGCGCTGATCGGGAAGGGCCTTACCAGGGAGGCGGCCTATCGGTTGGTGCAGCGACATGCCATGCGGGCGTGGGAGTCGGGTGAACCGTTCAAGCCGCTCCTGCTGGCCGATCCCGAAATCTCTCGATACCTCTCGCCTGGCGAGGTTGAAAGCTGCTTTGACCTGGGCTATCATCTACGGCATCTGGATGACGTCTTTGCTCGCGTAGGACTCTAACATGCTGACGGCGAAGATTTATGTGACCTTGAAACCGGGTGTCCTTGACGCCCAGGGTGATACTGTACGATCGGCCCTTGAGACGCTGGGGTTCAAGGGACTGGCGGACGTCCGGGTTGGAAAGTTCATGGTGCTGACGCTGAACGGTCTGACAAAGGCAGAGGCGGCGACGCAGGTCGAGGAGATGTGCAGGAGACTGCTCGCCAACCCGGTGATTGAAGACTACCGCTTCGAAATAGAGGGGGCCGCCGGATGAAGTTCGGTATTGTGGTGTTTCCCGGCTCCTGGAGTCACCAGGACTTCAACCATGTCATTGTGAATGTTCTGAAGGAGGAGGCCTGCTACCTCTGGCATAAGGAGGCTGATCTTCACGGCTCCGATTGCGTGATCCTCCCTGGAGGGTTCGCCCATGGCGACTATCTGCGGTCCGGCGCGATCGCGCGCCTGTCCCCTGTCATGGGCGCGGTGGCGGCCTTTGCGGACGCGGGCGGCCTGGTCCTCGGCAGTTGTAACGGGTTTCAGATCCTGACCGAGGCGGGGCTGTTGCCCGGCGCGCTCTTAGCGAATGACTGCCTGCATTACCGGTGTCGATGGGTCCACCTGCGGGTGGAGAGCCGGCAGACCCCTTTCACAACCGCCATGCAGCCCGGGCAGGTGGTGCGGATGCCGATTTCGCATGGCGACGGGCGATACTACATCGACCAGGACGGCTGGAAACGGTTGGTCGAGGGCAATCAGATCATCTTTCGCTACTGTGATGCGACGGGGACGCTTGCGACGGACGCGAACCCGAACGGGTCGCTGGACGACATCGCCGGCATCTGCAACGAGCGCCGCAATGTCCTTGGATTGATGCCGCATCCGGAGCGGGCCGCCGAGCCGATCCTGGGCTCTGAGGATGGCGCCCTGATGTTTGCGTCGATCCTCGACAGCTTTGTCCG
>JAHFDH010000073.1:0-2671 GCA_023249055.1 Candidatus Methylomirabilota bacterium | reverse complement strand
GCCTGAGGCCTGCACGATGACCGTATCGGTTGTGTCTCCGGATCTGATCGCGTCACACGGCCTGACGACCGACGAGTACGACAGGATCGTGGCGATCATCGGTCGTGAACCGAACCTGGTCGAGCTGGGGATGTTCGGCGCGATGTGGTCGGAACACTGCAGCTATAAAAGCTCGCGAGTCCATCTGGCGACGCTGCCGACCGAGGGTCCGCGCATCCTCCAGGGACCTGGGGAAAATGCAGGCGTCCTCGACATCGG
The DNA here is from genome assembly GCA_023249055.1 of Candidatus Methylomirabilota bacterium. Lineage (GTDB taxonomy): Bacteria > Methylomirabilota > Methylomirabilia > Methylomirabilales > Methylomirabilaceae > Methylomirabilis. Next base: position 2,413 of record JAHFDH010000073.1, on the reverse strand, counting down.
GGACGGTCTGGCGCTGGTCTTCAAAATGGAAAGCCACAACCACCCGTCCTTTATTGAGCCGTACCAGGGGGCGGCCACCGGCGTGGGGGGGATTATCCGGGATATCTTCACTATGGGCGCACGGCCGATCGCGCTGTGCGATTCGCTCCGTTTTGGACCGCTGACCGACCCGAAAAACCGCTACCTGTTCGGCCGCGTGGTGGCCGGCATCGCCGGGTATGGGAATGCGGTGGGCGTCCCGACCGTGGGCGGCGAGGCCGGCTTCGCCGAGCCGTACAGCGGCAACCCGCTGGTGAATGTTCTATGTGTCGGGATCGCCAGGAAGGATCGGTTGTTCTTTTCCGGGGCCGGCGGGATCGGCAACCCGGTGATCTATGTCGGGGCCAAGACCGGGCGCGACGGCATTCACGGCGCGACGATGGCGTCCGGCGTCTTCGATGAGGGGGCCGAGGCGAGAAGGCCGACCGTCCAGGTTGGCGACCCGTTTCGTGAAAAGCTGCTGATCGAGGCCTGTCTGGAGTTGATGCAGGGGAACGATCTGGTCGCGGTCCAGGATATGGGGGCGGCGGGATTGACCTGCGCGACCGCCGAGATGGCCAGCCGCGGCGGCACCGGGATCGAAATCGACCTCGCCCAAGTCCCCAGGCGGGAACCGGGGATGACGGCGTATGAACTGATGCTCTCGGAGTCGCAGGAACGGATGCTCGTGGTTGCGAAGGCGGGTAGCGAGGAGCGGATTCGATCGGCCTTCGAGAAGTGGGACCTCGACGCGGCCGTCGTCGGCCGTGTGACTGAGGGAGGGCTGCTGCGGGTTCTGGATCATGGACAACCGGTCGCGGAGATCCCGGCCGACGCCCTGGCGTCGGAGGCGCCCGCCTATCACCGGCCGAGCTGCCGTCCTGCCGAAGCCGACGCGCGGCAACAACTCGAACTGGATCGCATTCCGCTGCCGGACGACTATGCGGCGGTCCTGTTGGAGCTGTTGCAGTCGCCAAACCTCTGCTGCAAGGAACGGATCTGGGAGCGCTATGACCATATGCTGTTCCTGGGCACGATTGTCGGGCCCGGGTCGGACGCCGTGGTCCTGCGGCTCCCTGGGGCTGGGGGCCGACGCGCCATTGCGCTCTCTGTTGACGGCAATGGCCGCTACTGCACCGTAGATCCCTATCGAGGCGCCATGATTGCCGTCGCCGAGGCAGCCAGAAACGTCGTCTGCTCGGGCGGAGAGCCGCTCGCTATCACCAACTGCTTGAACTTCGGCAACCCTGAGCGCCCGGAGATCATGTGGCAGTTCGTCGAGGCGGTCAAAGGGATCGGCGAGGCCTGCCGGGCGCTACAGACCCCCGTGACCGGCGGCAATGTGAGTTTATACAATGAGACATCAGGCAACGCGATATTCCCCACGCCGATGATCGGGATGGTCGGTCTCCTGGACGATGTGAGCTGTGCGACAGGTCAGTGGTTCAAGCGCGAAGGGGATCTGGTGGCGCTCCTCGGGGAGACGCGGGAAGAGCTGGGGGCAAGCGAGTATCTCGCGGTCCGGTTCGGCCTGGTACAGGGCGAGCCGCCGGCGTTGGACCTGGCCAGGGAGCGGGCCGTGCAGCGCGTCTGCCTCGAGGCGATCCGCGCGGGGATCATCAGCTCGGCACACGACTGCTCGGATGGGGGGCTGGCTGTTGCGCTGGCGGAGTCATGCCTGGGACCGACGCCGATCGGTGTCGATGTCCGACTGGAGGATACGATCCGCCCTGATGCGCTGCTCTTTGGAGAATCACAATCCCGGATCGTCGTTTCCCTCAAGGCGTCCGACTGGTCCAGATTGCAGATGATGGCTGAGGCGCACCAGGTTCCCGTGACGCGTCTTGGAACAGTCGGGGGAACGAGATTCCAGCTTCGCGCTCCGGCGTGCGGCGTTGAGCTTTCTGTGGCAGAGATCGAGACCGCGTGGCGAAGCGGGTTGGCGCCGGCCCTGGGCGCGTAAGGCAGGAGAGGCAGGCAATGAAATCGGTACAGATCGGCATCCTGGGGTTCGGGACGGTGGGGTCCGGGGTCGTCAAGCTGATTCAGGAAAACAGGGCCCTCCTGGAGCAACGGCTCGGCGGACAGATCGTGATCCGTCGAATCGCCGATTCCGATATCCATCGACGGCGAAACGTGGACGTAGACCCGGCCATCCTGACGACCGATGCGATGGCCGTGCTGGAAGATCCCGCCATCAACATCATTGTCGAGTTGATTGGTGGCTGCGACGTGGCGCTCAGGTTTTGCCGGGAGGCGCTGAACCGGAACAAGCATCTGGTCACCGCCAACAAGGCGTTGCTGGCCACCCACGGGCTAGAGCTGTATCGGACCGCTGCGGAGCGCCGGGTATCGATCGGGTTCGAGGCCAGCGTCTGCGGCGGCATTCCGCTGA
>JAHFDH010000072.1 GCA_023249055.1 Candidatus Methylomirabilota bacterium | reverse complement strand
ATCGGCAACTCCGCCCTGATCTCCGACATTGATGAGGAGCTGCGAAAGCTGAAGCTGGCCATACAGTATGGGGCCGATACGGTCATGGACCTGAGCACCGGGGGCAGCATCGACGATATCCGCCATGCGATGATCGCGGCCAGCCCGGTTCCGGTCGGCACCGTCCCGTTCTATCAGGCGGTTGCCGGCGTGAATTCGGTAGAGGATCTGACCGCCGACGATATGATCGGCATGATTGAGCACCAGGCCAGGCAAGGCGTGGACTATATGACGATTCATGCCGGCGTCTTACTGGAACACCTGCCGCTCGTACAGTCCCGGATCACCGGAATCGTCAGTCGAGGCGGCGCCCTCATGGCGAGATGGATGCTTGCCCATAACGCGCAGAATCCGCTGTATACCCATTTTGAGCAGCTCTGCCGCATCTTCCGGAAATACGACGTCAGTTTCAGTCTGGGCGACGGCCTGAGACCTGGCTGCACCGCAGACGCCTCCGATGCCGCCCAGTTCGCCGAGCTTCGGACATTGGGCGAGCTGACCAAGATCGCCTGGGCCCATGATGTTCAGGTGATGATCGAAGGGCCGGGGCACGTCCCGATGGATCAGATCGAAATGAACGTGCGGATGGAGCAGGAGATCTGCCAGGAGGCGCCGTTTTACACCTTGGGCCCGCTGGTGACCGACATCGCGCCGGGGTACGATCACATCACGTCGGCGATCGGCGCGGCGATCATCGGCTGGCACGGCGCCTCGCTGCTCTGTTATGTGACCCCGAAGGAACATCTTGGCTTACCCACGCTGGAAGATGTGAAGCAGGGATGCATCGCGTATAAGATCGCCGCCCATGCGGCCGACATTGCCCGAGGCCGGAAAGGCGCGCGCGACCGGGATGATGCGCTCTCTCGCGCCAGATTTAACTTTGACTGGGAGAGCCAGTTTGCGTTGGCGCTCGACCCCGGGACGGCGCGCGCCATGCACGATGAGACTCTTCCGAACGAGGCATTCAAGCGCGCCGAATTCTGCTCGATGTGCGGCCCGAAATTCTGTTCGATGCACATCTCGTCGCACCTCGGCGAACCACCGAGTACCCGTGAGCCATAGTTCCCCTCACCCCAACCCTCTCCCCAAAAGGGGGCGAGGGGGAAATAAAAAGATCTCCCTCCAGACCCAGAGAACACGCGGGGGCGAGGGGCGCCAGTAAATATCTCCTCTCCCCTAGTGGGGGAGAGGACGAAGGTGAGGGGGCACGGGGCGCACACTTTCATGCTTGTGAGTGTATCATCGACACAAGAGATATTACACACATGACGAGCACGACCTCCAGGGGTCCAACCTTCTGGGGAGGCTGCTATGGCTTCGCCTGGGTCGCCCTGTTGCTCATTCTCTTTGCCGCCATGCTGGCGGGTTATGGCGATATATGGGGTGTGAGGGGCATGATTGGAGCCACGGCGTTGCTGCCGATCTCGACCCTCGCCTATCCGGTTGTGGCTTGGTATTATACCGGCGTGTTCCCGTGGGTGTGGACGCTTGGGCTGCTGGCTGCGATCGGAATGGGCAAGGTGATCCTGGCTGATTGACGGGGCGTGTGCGATGGAACAGACGGGATACGATGCGATCGTCATGATCTCAACCAGCGAGATCGATTCGAACCTGTACTATGCTACTTCGTTTGCGGCGCCGGACCCGTTTATCTTTGTCCAAGCCGGGGCAGAAAAGATCATCGTCATGAGCGACCTGGAGTTGGATCGGGCCAGGAGCCAGGCGAGGGTCGATACGATTCTGTCCTATAGCGCGTATGAGGGCAGGGCGAGGCAGAAGGGCATCGATGCGCCGTCATTATCGGATATCCTGGACCTGGTGCTGCGGGAGCGGGGCGTACGCTCCGTATCGGTTCCCGGCAGTTTCGGCATCGAGTATGCCGATAGTCTGCGGGCCAGGGGGTACACGGTTACCGTCAAACGCGAGCCGTTGTTCGAGGCGCGGCTCGTGAAAAGCGACGACGAGATCAGGGCGATTGACGCGACGCAGCGCGCCACCGAGCAGGCCATACACGCCGCGATCTCGGCGATTCGGGCAGCCAAAGTGGAGCATGACGGATTGCTGTACCTCGACGGCGAGCTGTTAACCGCCGAGGCGCTCAGGAAGATCATGCACGCAACGTTGATGGAGCACGAGTGCATCGCGCAGCATACGATTGTAGCGCCCGGTCTGCAGGGGCTCGATCCTCACCATCATGGACAGGGGCCCATCAGGGCGCACGAGTCGATTGTGATCGACCTGTTTCCGAGGTCGGAACGGAGCCGCTACTTTGCCGATATGAGCCGGACCGTGGTCAAGGGGAAGGCATCGCCGAAACTTCGGGCCATGTACAGGGCGGTCTTCAATGCGCAGGAACGCGGGATCGAGTTGATCAGGGATGGAGCCGACGGAAAAGCCATCCACGCTGAAGTGAATGCGATATTGGAAAAAGACGGCTTCACCACAGGTATGATCGGCGGGCGGATGCAAGGATTTTTCCACGGCACCGGACACGGGGTCGGCCTCGATATCCACGAACCGCCCCGCATCAACAAGACTGGTGGAATCCTGCGAACCGGCCATGTGGTGACCGTTGAGCCCGGACTCTATTACCTCGATGCAGGCGCCATTCGGATCGAAGACCTCGTAGTTGTGACTGCCGCGGGGTGCCGGAATCTGACCAACTTCCCAAAAGGGATCGGCGAACTGGAGATCGACTGATGACGTATCTCACCATCCCGGCGTTTCAGGCGGCGCAGGCACTGGCCGTCGGAAGCCTGTTCTGCTTGAATCTCCTGCATTCGCCCCTGATCAGGCGGAGCTTTCTCCAGACTTGCGTGTGGACCTTGGTCAGCGTGCTTGGCGTGGAGATCTGGATTCGTCCGACGCTGGCCTCAATGATGTTGTTCGCTCTACTCCTGCTGTATGCCGGATCCCTCTGGATTCCGAATGGGCGATGGCCGAGGCGGATGCTCTGGTTGAGTCTGGCGGTCGGAGCAGCAGGCATGCTGATCCCATCTCTGCTGCTTGCGAAAGAATCGTTCACCGCACCTGAGATCGCTGTCCGGATTGTCGTCACCCTCACGTCAGCCCTCCTCCTGGGCTCCGCCGTAATCGGTATGTTACTGGGGCACCACTATCTGAGGGACCCTAAGCTGCCAATAGCACTGATCCGCAGGTTGGCCAAACTCTTTCTAACGGCCACTGCGCTGCAGGGCTTATTAGTGGTTGTGAATCTGGGGTCACTCTATCTGTTTGGAGGGGCCGACGCCGCGGCCAGGATTGGGCTGCTCTCGACCTCGTACCTGGGGGTATTTCTCGGTCGTGTGGTTGTAGGGATTCTTGGCTCGTTCGTCCTGGCGTGTGTCATCTGGGATACACTGCGCATTCCAAACGTCCAGGCTGCAACCGGCTTCTTCTACCTGGCGATTCTCACTGGCGCAATCGGGGAGTTTCTGGGACGATTCCTCCAGTACTCGACCCTCATCCCGTTGTGATACGGCCGATCCTTTCTTTGGTCTGAGCGAGGTTTCTCCCTTGTGGAGGGCAGGGGGAAGTGTTATATTACAATTGAAAGCCGGTATAAAGGTGGAGCGATGCGCAAGTCGTTAGCTCAGGACATTTTGGATATTTTATACAGTGATCCGAGTACGCGCCGGTCGCATAAGGATGCCCTTAGCGATTGGATTCTCGATAGCCATCCCCACGGCTCCCCCCTTGATGGAATCGCCATAATTCAGTACCTGGCCGAACACCATCCGGATATCCTCGCACGGCTCAAGATCAACACTCACGTCAAGGAAGAGATCGCTCGCGTCCTGGACGCCATCGGCCACAAATAGTGTACCCAGCCGTCAGCGATCAGCCCTCAGCTACTCAACCCCGGATTCGACAGCACGCCGCTCGGAAACTGCTCACTGCCAGGCATTGAGATATGATCTACGTCATCGGCGATATTCATGGGTGTTTGGATCCCCTGCGCCGCCTTATGGCTCAACTCTGTCCGTCTGAGACCGATGATGTGATCTTCCTGGGCGATTACGTGGATCGGGGACCGGATTCACAGGGGGTCATTGAGTACCTGCTGACCCTCAGCGGCCGGTACACCTTTCTTATGGGCAATCATGAGCGGATGTTTCTCGATTTTCTCCAGGGAAAAGAGCGGACGCTGTTTCTGTATAACGGCGGGACCGCGACGCTGGAAAGCTACGGCGGGTTGCGCGGGATCCCTGCGACGCATCTGGCCTTTCTGGACCGCTTGAGGCTGTACCATGAGACGCAGGATTATCTCTTCGTCCATGCGGGGATCAGACCCGGGATTCCCGTGCAGGAGCAGGACGAGCGCGATCTGCTGTGGATTCGCGAGGAGTTCTATGCGTATTCAGGCCGGTTCCCAAAGACCGTTGTGTTCGGCCACACCCCCATGCGCGAAGTCCTGATGGATGAGGACCGGATCGGTATCGATACGGCCTGCGTCTATGGTAACAAGCTGACCTGTCTGACACTTCCCTCGCGCGACGTCATCCAGGTTTCGAATTCCCTCGATAGACATTAGCCCGCCATTCTACTCAGCTACCGCGTCTGAATCGTCTCTTCAAGCTACCGTTCTGCTGCATACAATGAACAATTGGCATATGTGTGCGACTTTAGTAGATACTTCCGAATTGTATGCGCTAGTGCTCCATTATAGATCAAATCACTACTTGACATTGGGCGGCATCCTATTATAAAAAATGGTGATGGATTGATGTACCAGAGATCAGCGGTACCGAAGCTGTTTGGATTCTGCCACGGCCTTCCCACCAGCGACGCTGGGCAGGAAAGGCCGCATTTATTTGGCGCCGTTCTGATCTGTGGGTTGTCACGCAACGATCGCATCCCACTCGTAGGATGACGACGCTGCGACAGAAGGGAGGAAAGGTTCTATGATCCCCCAGTGGTACGCACTCCGCACTCGATCCCGGTATGAGAAACGGGTATCGGCTCAGATCGATCACCATGGCATTGAAGTGTTCCTTCCACTCATCGGTCGTCGAAGTCGCTGGAAAGACCGTACGGTGCAGGTTGAATTCCCGCTGTTTCCCGGCTATTGCTTTGCGCACTTTGCCTGGAAGGACCGGCTGCAGGTCCTGACCGCCTCCGGTGTCGTGGAGGTGCTGGGAGTAGCGGGTCGGGGCGTACCGGTCGCCGAGACCGAAATCGAGAGCGTGCGGCGTCTGATCACCAGCACCCTTCCCATCGATCCGTACCCCTTCCTGGAGCCGGGGATGCCGGTTGAGGTGCGGCGCGGTCCCCTCAATGGCCTGCGTGGATTCTTGGTCCGGAAGGCCCCCAGAGCGCGTCTCGTGATCGCCGTCAGCCTGATTCGTCAGGGCGCATCGGTCGAGATCGACGCGGACGACGTGATCCCGGCGTGAGGCGAGTCCTTCATGTCTCACGATCCTGACACTTCTGCCATCGGCACGCGATCTCCAGTCGGCGGTCCCGCCCTTTCATCCTGGAGGATTGTGACACTCCGATGCGCCCTCATGGCCGACCGCATTATCGAAGTCGGATTGTATGGCCTGATCATCCTCACGCCCCTGGCCTTCGGCACTGTCGAATCCTGGTCGGTCGCGCTTGCCGAGGTCTGGATCTACGCCATCGCGCTTGTGTGGGGACTTGCCATGGTGGGCGCAGGCGAAATCCGTATCGAACGAACGGCGCTGAGCCTTTGCTGGCTTCTGGTCCTGATCGTTGGGCTGATGCAGGTAATCCCGCTTCCGTTTCAGGTCATCCGTATCATCTCACCGAAGGTCGCCGCCCTCTATGAGCAGATGGGGTTTGACATCCATCTTGCGGGCGCCTGGCACACCCTTTCGCTTGTACCGTACGCGAGCAGACAGGCGCTTGTCAGGCTTCTGGCCTTGGCGCTGCTCTTCTGGGTGACCGTCAATCACTTGCAGACCCGTGACCAGGTCGATCGCATCGTTCGTGTCGTGATGACCACGGGATTCGGACTTGCGCTCTTCGGAATCATTCAGCATTTCGCCGGGAACGGGAAGTTGTATTGGGTTCGGGAACTCACCCAGGGCGGCAGCCTCTTCGGCCCCTACGTGAATCACAATCACTTCGCCGGCTACATGGAGATGGTCATTCCGCTGACGATCGGGTATATTGTAGCGAACAGGCGACCGATGTCCGATGGAAGAGACGGCTGGCGGAGCCGGTTGCTTCGTTGGGGCACGCCCCAGGCGAGCCGGTCGCTTCTCGCCTTTTTCAGCGGGCTTATTATGTCTGTAGCCCTGCTGTTGACCGGATCACGGGCGGGACTGTTCAGCTTCTCCTGTTCCATGCTCTTCATGGCCTTGCTGCTCTCCACCCGTCGGTTGCGGAGCAGGCGGCTCTGGGGCATGCTGGCCTCGTTTGTGGCGCTGGGACTGACCTATGCCCTCTGGCTCAACCCGGACAGGGTCCTGCGGACTTTTGGGATTCTCTGGCTGGGAACCGACGATCCTTCCTTCCACGGTCGCATCCTCGTCTGGGAGGATACGTTGCGCCTGGGCCATGATTTCCGCTGGAGCGGGACCGGCCTCGACACCTATATCTGGGCCTTTCCGCTCTACAAGCAGCCCCTTATCGGCCAGGCCGTCTACGATTATGCCCACAACGACTACCTGCAGGCATTTGCCGAAGGGGGGTTGCCCCTAGTGGCGATCCTTGCGCTGGCCTTGTTGTGGGGCGGGACGCAACTGCTGAATGCGTGGTCCCAGCATGAGGGGTCGCACTCGCGGGGAATGGGGCTTGGTCTGCTGGCCGGGCTGGTCGCGATGCTGGTTCATAGCGCCTACGACTTTAATCTTCACATCCTGGCGAACGCGATCCTTTTCGTCGTCCTGTCGGCGCTGGCGTCCAGGGTCCTCTTGAAAAGGAGACGCGATATATGAAGCGAGCCTTAGTCTGCGGTGCCGGCGGGTTCATTGGCGCCCATCTGGTGAAGAAACTCAAGCGCGAGGGCTACTGGGTGCGCGGTGTGGACATCAAGCCGCACGAGTTTGCGGCCACCCAGGCCGACGAGTTCCTGCTGCGGGACCTGCGCGACCCGGAAAACTGCCGCCGGGCGCTGACCCTCCCGGGCGGCATCTTCGATGAGGTCTACCAACTCGCCGCCGATATGGGCGGAATGGGCTTCATCTCCGTCGCCGAGTGCGAGGTGCTGCACAACAATGCCCTGATCAATATCCAGATGACCCACATCGCTGCCGAGCTGCACGTGCCTCGCTACTTCTTCTCTTCTTCGGTTTGCATCTACCGGGACATGCAGCCCGATGAGCCGCCCGTCACCGAGGATGACGCCATCCCGGCCAACCCGGATAACGAATACGGCTGGGAGAAGCTCTACGCCGAGCGAGTGGCCATGGCCTATGGGCGCCGCTACCCGATGCAGGTGCGCATCGCCCGCTTCGAGAACTGCTACGGCCCGGAAGGAACCTGGACGGGCGGCCGCGAAAAAGCGCCGGCGGCCCTCTGCCGGAAGGTGGCGGAGGCGGAGAATGGCGGGACCATCGAGGTCTGGGGTGATGGGACCGCGATCCGGGTGTTTACCTATGTGGATAATCTGGTGGACGGGATCTTTGCGCTGATGCACTCCGATCTGGGGGGTCCTGTGAACCTGGGGAGTGACGAGCGGGTGACGGTCGCCGATCTGGTGCGGACGGTCATCGAGGCATCCGACAAGCCCATAACCGTCAGCTACGTACCAGGCCCTGTGGGAGTGCATGCCCGCAATTTCAGTAAGGCGCGCGTTGCGTCGCTGGGATGGAAGCCCACGGTATCGCTTCGGGAGGGGATCGCCCGCACCTATCAGTGGGTCGAGGCGCAGGTCGCGGCGGCGCGAGCCTCAGTCCGCTGCGCCTGAGCCGAGGCTAAGCCGTGAAGCGTATGGATCTTAATCAATGATCACCGACCTGAAGGATCGGATTACCCGTCGGGACTACACCGTCGGTGTGATCGGTCTGGGCTATGTGGGCCTGCCGGTCCTTCTGCGCTTCTGGCAGGTCGGCTTCCGGGTCATGGGCTTCGACGTCGATGCGGGCAAGGTGAAGCGGCTTACGGTAGGCGAGAGCTATATTCGCCATATCGCCCACGAAACAGTACAGCCGTTGGTCGGCTCGGGCCGGTTCACGGCCACTACCGATTTTTCTCGTCTGGCGGAGGCCGACGCCGTCCTCATTTGTGTCCCGACTCCGTTGGACGCGCACCGGGACCCCGATCTCCAGTATGTTGTGCAGACGGCAGACGCCATTGCCGGCACCCTGCGGGAAGGTCAACTCATCTGCCTGGAGAGCACCACCTACCCTGGGACGACGGAGGAACTCCTCTTGCCGCGATTCCAGGCGCGTGGGCTGACGATAGGCAAGGACGTCTTCCTCGCCTTCTCGCCGGAGCGGGAAGACCCCGGCAACAGTGCCTCCAGCCTGGCAGTCATCTCCAAGGTCCTCGGGGGCGTCACCCCCGCCTGCGGTGAGCTGGCAGAAGCACTCTACGCGACGGTCGTAGGCCGGGTGGTCCGCGTCTCCTCTCCGAAGGTCGCCGAGATGACCAAGCTGTTGGAGAATATCTATCGCGCCGTGAATATCGCCCTGGTCAACGAGCTCAAGATCCTCGCAGACCGGATGGAGATCGACATCTGGGAGGTGATCGAGGCGGCCGCGACGAAGCCGTTCGGCTTTCAGGCCTTCACCCCAGGTCCGGGCTTGGGAGGCCACTGCATTCCTATCGACCCCTTCTATCTGACCTGGAAGGCCAGGGCCTATGGTTTGAGCACCCGCTTTATCGAGCTGGCCGGCGAGATCAACCAGGCCATGCCGGCGTGGGTGGTCCAGAAGGTCATGGAGGCATTGAACAGTTGCGGCAAACCGCTCAAAGGCGCCCGCATCCTGGTCCTGGGGGTGGCCTACAAGCCGGACATCGATGACCAGCGCGAAAGCCCCGCCCTGGAGATCCTCACCCGGCTGCACCAGCAGGGAGCCCTGGTCAACTACTCGGATCCCCATGTCCCGCGGTGTTACGGCCACCGCCATTATCCCGCGCTGGATCTGGTCTCTCTCCCGCTCACAGCCGACACTCTGCGGGCGCAGGATGCCGTCATCCTGGTAACGAACCACGCCGCCTTCGACCTGGATCTTATCCGCGACCACGCCCCCCTCGTAGTTGACACCCGCAACGCCTTCAAGGGCGTCCCTTCCTCAAAGGTGGTCAAAGCCTGACCGCGGATCTGGTCTCGCACTGGGAAAGAAGGCCTATGGCTCTTCCGGCGGAATAGTCATGCCATCATACATAGGTAATAGTGATGTAGTCTCTGCCCTCATCACTTCATGAGCCGCCATCAGCCCAAAGCCGGTCACCCATGTAAGTGAGAGGGCGAAAGCCTATCCGTTCAATCGACGCAATCGACGCTATGGACGCAACAGACGCAATCGACGCGACGACGCAACAGACGCAATCGACCATAAGGTGTAGTATATGATCAGGCAGGTGGAGACGGCGGAAGAATGTCGTGTTCGATCTCCTCGATCAGAAACACTAAGTTGGGCCGCTCAAAACTGATACTGAGTGCGGGGACGCGGTTGTGCTTGATATCAGGGAGAATGTGCTTGTGATGAGGAAAAGTACCGGCCAGTTCGGGCATGTGAGGGTGCTCGAAGGGATCGTACCAGAGGATTTTCTCACCGGCCCGATAAACCTCGTAGCTGTAGTGAAGGATTCGTCCGGCGTCAAGGTCAAGGAGTTCCCACACATCCAGAACAACATCACCCACGAAAGTTACCTGTCCCTCGAGTTTGGCCAGGGTAGGGCCGATGGAAGTCAGAATCAATGTGGAGTAACGGATGCTGAGATGACGCTCAGGCAGCGTGTAGACGAGTTCGCCGTAGGTCTGGAAGTCCGGGATGGGCACGAGAGGCCTTAGGCTGCGGCAGTGGTTTCGGGGTCGAGATGCAGGGCTCCAATGCCGGCTCTCTGGCGCAGTTCGCGCAGGTAATCGTACATCATCTGCCGATAGCGAGCCTCCCGCGCCAGTTTGGCCTCATAGTAGCCAGCCCATTGAATAAAGTCTCGGCTTTGCTCCAGTTCGCCGGCTTTATATAAATGATAAAAGTCTGCCGAAAGGAGGCCGTAGCATCTTTCCAGTTTTATCAGTTCTGCGTCCAACCCATGGATATCCTGGATGATCTCATTGAGCGTCATGGATGTTCTCACCGTCTTGCTGTGACAAGTGGCGTGATTGCGTTCACGCAACGACCGATGTTGACAATAACTTATTCTAACAGTATT
>JAHFDH010000071.1 GCA_023249055.1 Candidatus Methylomirabilota bacterium | reverse complement strand
GCATGGTTTGCTATGGTGACGGGACTCCTGTCGTGATACAATACCGCGAATTTCGGTTGGATAACGGTTATGACTGAGCGGGTATCACCCGCGCTTGTCTCGTGATCGGCGGCGCGGAGAGGGTGTGATCTGTTCCGGGAAGAGGAGATACTGCTGGTATGACGACGGGAGTTCCGGAAGCTCAGTATAATATGCTGGAGGTGGCGCTGGCGCAACTGGATTCGGTGGCGGCGCGACTGGCGCTCGACTCCGGTATTCATAAGCGGCTGCGGCAACCCCAGCGTTCCCTCATTGTGTCGGTCCCGACCCGGATGGATGATGGACGGCTCGAGGTCTTTACCGGCTTTCGGGTGCAGCATGACCTCACCTTGGGTCCGACAAAGGGGGGGATCCGCTACCATCCCGGCGTGGACCTCGATGAGGTCACGGCGCTGGCGATGCTGATGACCTGGAAGTGCGCGCTGATCGGCCTTCCGTATGGAGGCGCGAAGGGGGGGATCTGCTGCGACGCGACTCGGATGTCGCAGGGTGAGCTTGAGCGGATGACGCGCCGCTATACCTCCGAGATTCTCCTCGTCATCGGCCCGGATCAGGATATTCCTGCCCCCGATCTCTATACTAATGAGCAGATCATGGCCTGGATGATGGATACCTACAGCATGCACCGGGGTATTACGACGCCTGGCGTGGTGACGGGCAAGCCACTGCTGCTGGGGGGGTCGCTGGGCCGCGCCGAGGCCACCGGCCGTGGTGTCTACTATACGGTGAAGGCGGCGGCTCGCGAATATGACATGTCGTTGAAGGGGGCGCGGGTGGTGGTCCAAGGCTTCGGCAATGTCGGCGCTATCGCGGCCAAGCTGTTGTACGAAGAAGACTGTCGGGTGATCGCCGTGAGCGACAGTAAGGGCGGGGTCTATAACGCAAACGGGCTCAACATTGCGAAGGTGTTGGCGGAGGACGCGGAGGGAGGCTCCGTCACCCAGCACCGTCATGGCGATCGGATTGCCAACGAGGAGATCCTTGAACTCGACTGCGATATTCTGGTTCCTGCCGCGACCGAAGGACAGATCACCCGGAAGAATGCCGATCGTATACGGGCCCGGATCATTGCCGAGGGGGCGAATGGGCCGACGACACCGGAGGCCGATCAGATCCTTGCGGCGAAAGGGATAGCCGTTATTCCCGACATTCTTGCGAATGCCGGCGGCGTGGCGGTCTCGTACTTCGAATGGGTGCAGGATCTGCAGCAGTATTTCTGGCACGAATATCAGATCAACGAACGGCTGGCTGAGATCATGACGACGGCCTTCCAGCGGGTAGTGGCAATGTCCCGTAAAGAGCAGGTTGATCTTCGGACGGCCGCGCTGATGCTGGCCGTCAAGAGGGTAGCCGACGGCAAGCAACTCAGGGGATTGTATCCATGACGCAGATCGCGAGGCTCGTCGCCAGAGAGATTCTCGACTCCCGAGGCTACCCGACTGTCGAAGTGGATGCTGTATTGGATGACGGCTCCATCGGACGGGCAGCCGTCCCATCCGGTGCGTCGACCGGCCGGCACGAGGCGCTGGAATTGAGGGATGGGGATCAGGCCCGCTACGCCGGAAAAGGGGTACAGCAGGCGATTCGGCATATCCGAGACCTCATCGCTCCTGTTCTGATTGGTAAACAGGCTGATGAGCAGGCGGCCATCGATCAGATGCTCATTGCACTCGACGGGACCGAGAATAAAGCCAGGCTGGGAGCCAATGCGGTGTTGGGCGTCTCCCTTGCCGTTGCGAAGGCTGCCGCGGCCGGGCGAGGTCTGCCGCTGTACCGGTATCTTGGCGGCCCGGTTGCGACGACTCTTCCGGTTCCTCTGATGAATATCGTCAACGGCGGGGCGCACGCCGACAATAATGTCGACTTTCAGGAGTTTATGATCGTTCCTATCGGGGCGCCAACCTTTGCTGAGACGATCCGATTCGGGGCGGAGACTTTCCACGCGCTCAGTACTGTTCTGGCTGGGAGGGGCTACAGTACGACGGTGGGCGATGAAGGCGGTTTTGCGCCGCGCCTGCGCTCGAATGTCGAAGCGATCGAGCTGATCCTGGAAGCGATCGTCAAGGCCGGGTACCGACCGGGAAGCGACATCGCGCTTGCGCTCGACCCCGCGGCGAGTGAGTTCTTCGATGGGGATAGGTATGTCTTCAAGAAATCGGACGGCTCAAGCCGGGACGCTGACGGGATGATTCGTTTCTACAGCGACTGGCTCCGCCAATATCCGATTGTCTCGATCGAGGATGGTCTGGCCGAGGATGACTGGCTGGGGTGGAAGGCGCTGACTGCCGAGCTCGGAAAGCAGACGCAACTGGTCGGCGACGATCTCTTTGTGACGAGCATCCGTCGGCTGGCCCGCGGGATCAATGAGGGCGTAGCGAACGCCATTCTTATCAAGCTCAACCAGATCGGGACGCTGACCGAAACACTCCAGGCCATGGAATTGGCGCGATCTGTCGGGTACCGGACCGTGATGTCGCATCGGTCGGGCGAGACCGAGGACACGACAATAGCCGACCTGGCGGTGGCTGCAGGCGCCAGTCAGATCAAGTCCGGCTCCCTCAGTCGGACCGAACGGACCTGCAAATACAACCAACTGCTCCGGATCGAGGAAGCGTTGGGGTCAGATGCGGTCCTGGCGGCTCCCTTCGCCAGGGCGCAGTAGGGGGGGGTTACGGCCGGCGACTCCTCGAAGACCCACGTTTGCCGGCGGGTTCAGGCTCGTTTGTCTGGAGTTCAGACGCAACACTGAGACCGGCAACCTGCCGCACGCTTTCTTCGAACTCCTTCAATTTCGCCATCTCGCTCTTCAGTTTCACCAATTGCTCGGCCTGTCCTTGCAGGAGCGAGGTCATCGCGCGGTTTTCCTGCTCCAGATATTTCACACGGGTCAGGTAATACTGGCTCCGAACCAGGTTGAGCAGGGTGACGGTCGAGCCGGCAGTCAGGCCTGCGAGCACAATGCAAGAAAGAGCGACGGTTCGCCTTGACAGGCAGAACTGCCGCATCAGGCCGCTCTCGGTAAAGGCCATGATCGTCACGACCCCCCTGCAGCCGGCGCCGATAATCGATCCCAGCGTCCAAAGTCCGGAAAATATCCCCCTCAGCATCCGCATGTCTACACCTCCTTACCGACTTACCGAAGCTGTCAGCGAACAGCTCATAGCTGACCACTACGCATTTCACTTATACCGACGCATGACCGGATTGTGATGTCGTACGTGTTCTTACTCGTTCCGGAAATGATCGTACCCGCCCGTGAGTGCGATCGCGGTGCCGTCGTGCCGTTCGAGCCGGCATCCGTGACCCGCGTCTCCGACCGTTCCAATTGCTGTGACAGTTCCCGCGTCAGGGAAGATCGCGGCAATATCGGCAGGCTCCCACGAAGAGGTAAAGAGCAGCTCGAAGTCTTCACCGCCCTGCAGCGCCAGGGCGAGCGGCTCTTGACCGAAGTGTTGTGCGATGGCTGAGGCGCCCTGGTCGATCGGAATCTGATCCTCTCGGATGGTTGCCGAGACCCCGCTTTCGCGGCATAAATGTACCAGGTCGGAAGCCAGCCCGTCGCTGAGGTCGATCATCGCCGACGCGGCTCCGGCCTCCGCAAGGGCTCTTCCCTCACGGATCCTTGGAAGAGGGCAGAGATGTCGCTCGACGGTCTGTCCGATAGCCTCTCGGAGAGGGCCGGAGACCTCAAGCGGGATCTCTACCTGATCGTCCCGGAGGCGGCAACCGGCCCTGAGCGCGACAAGCCCGGCCGCCGCTGCGCCCAACCGACCCGTGACCCAGATCAGCTCTCCTGGTTTTGCCCCGGATCGTGTGACAGCCCTTCCTGCTTCTACCTCTCCTACCAGTGTGACGCCGATCATGAGGGCAGGAGAGGCTGACACATCGCCGCCGATGATCTCGACCCCGAATCGTGCGCCTTCCTCCCGAAGGCCGCGATAAAGTTCATCGACGAACTCGACTTCTTCGTCTGGAGGCATTGCCACCGTGATAAGCGCCGCGCGCGGGAGCCCCCCCATGGCCGCAATATCGCTCAGATTGACTCCCATCGCCTTGCGCCCAAGACGAAAGGGCGTGGTGGTCTGCGGCGTAAAATCGACCCCTTCAACGAGCAGATCGGTCGTCAGCAGAAGATCTGCGCCCGCTGTGGGCCGCAACGCGGCGCAGTCGTCACCGATTCCAAGGAGGGCGCCGTGCGGCCGTGGCAAAATGCTCCTGATCCGCTCGATCAGCCCAAATTCACCGATAGCCGAAACCTTCATCGAAAACTCATCTGGCGATCTCTCCATACTTCGCCGCGCAAACCGTGGCTGTCAGCATTCAGCTATCAGCGGTCAGCTTTCTGCAAATTCTCCCTTGTCTTGCTGACTGCTGACGGCTGAACGCTTACTCATCTTCTTCCCTTGAAAGGGCCTGTCAAGGTGAGACTGCGTGCATGACATGCAGTCGATCAGCGAGCCGAGCAAATTCCTCGAGGTTCAGAGTTTCGCCGCGACGCTTCGGGTCGATGTCCGCATCCGCCAAGATCCGCTCCAGGTGGGTGGGCTCCGCTACGATACCGGCGTGCAGCAAGGCATTGCGCAACATCTTCCTGCGCTGCCCGAACGCAGCCCGCACGATGCGAAATAGCAGATCCGGGGAGCGCACTGTCACCCTGGGTTCCGGCAGCAGGTCGAGGCGAACGAGGGTCGAATCTACTGCGGGCCTCGGGTAGAAGGCTGCCCGCGAGATCTGCGCCAGCGCTGCGACATCCGCCTCGTAGCGGCAACGGAGCGTCAAGGCGCTATATCCTTCTTCACCGGGCGCCGCCAGGAGCCGTTGTGCGACCTCTCGTTGCACCATCACCAGAAGGAATGAAAAGTATCGCCGCAGCGCGATCAATTGAAGGATCAGAGGGGTGGCAACCGAATAGGGAAGGTTTGAAACCAGCTTGGCACGTTGATACGCCGGAAACATTGTGCCGATTGCGTCTACGAAATCGAATTCGAGGGCGTCGCCACAGATCAACGAAACCTTTGGGTGATCTCCGAGACGTTCAGCCAGCAGTCGATGGAGTCCCGGATCGCGCTCAATGGCTATCAGCCGACCCGCCCGTTCGGCCAGGCCCTCGGTCAGGACCCCCGTCCCGGGACCGATCTCCACCACGAGGTCCTGCGGTCCCACATCGGCCGCGCGAAGGATCAGATCGCGAATCGCTGGGGCGACCAGGAAACTTTGCCCGAGACCTCGTTTTGGCAGCAGATGGTACTGCCGGAGCAGCGCGCGGGTCTCATGTCCGAGAGACGGCGGCCGGTTCAAGCGGCTGGTTCCGCGCATTCCCTGACGCGCCATGCACGCGTGCTCATCCGGAGCCGCGCATGGCCCGCCGACAGGTCAACCGCATCGACTGCGCCATCCTAGGGGGTCGGCGGGGCTTGCCAGATCGAACTGTCCGAGATCGCATTCTGCAACTCTGAGAGGGCATCGGACATCGAGTCCAATGCGCCGCTCAGAAAACTCGCAGACGGCTTGCGGCTGCGCGGATTCTGGACGAAGGTCATGCCGATCCGTTTTGCGGCCAGCGGCGCCACGTCGGAATCGGGAAACTCCGCAATGAGGCGCTGAAAGGCCACCTTGGCCGGTTCTTTCTGCTCAAGTTCCCACAGCGACTCTCCAAGATAATACAGAGCCTGGTCGTTGTGCTCGGAACCAGGGTACTCTTTCAGAATCGACTCGAATCGCGGGATGGCGGCCCCATACGCCTCCCGGTTAAAGTAAAATTTGCCGACATACAGCTCTCTCTGGGCCAGTTGCCTGTAGCACTCCGCTAATTTAGCCTGCGCGTCCGGCGCAAACTGGGAGTTATGGTATTCGCTCACCAGGGTCCGAAACTCTCGCACTGCCTTATTGGTCATGGTCTGATCCCGGTCCAACTTCTCCATCTGGCGAAAGTACGACAGGCCCGTGTAATACTGGGCTTCATCAAGCTGCTCATGCTGCGGGAAGAGTTCGATGAACCGCTGATACTCGGCGCGCGCCTCATCGTACCTCTTCTCATCGAAATAGGTGCGGCCGACGTTCAGGCGGGCGGCTGGGATCAGTTCGCTTTCAGGAAATTGGCTGATCAGGCGCTGCAGATGTTTGCGCCCCTCATCGTACTTCTTCAGGGCGAAGGCCGCCTCGGCCCGGCTTATCAACTCCTGGTCCGATCCGGCGGGCACCTCGGCCGGCTTCGATGAGAAAAGATCGAACCCTGAAAAGAGATCAGACGTGGCACATCCCGAGGCGGAGAGGAGGAATATCACACAGCCTGCCACGAGCAGTTGAGACCGCACATAAGACATCTTACCGGGTACCTCCGAGCAATTCAAAAAACTCGCCCCAGACCGCACGAAGCCGACAAGAGACTGCGGAGGATCGACCGCATTGAAGATGTCGAATTGCCGAAAAGAGAAACGCGGACGGAAAAGGACGCCGGCAATCCGGAATGGGCGCGGCGATCAGGCCGATTCGGCTTTTTTCTTATAGAGGATGATGGGTGATTTTCGCTCAACGACGGCCTCGCGGTTGATGATGCACTCCGCAATCCCTGACTGTGAGGGGACCTCATACATGATGTCGAGCATGATCTCCTCAAGGATGGCCCGGAGGCCGCGGGCGCCGGTTTGACGCTTTGCCGCCTCCTGAGCGACCGCGCTGATCGCGTCGTCGGTAAAGGTCAATTTGACATGCTCAAAGTCGAAAAATCGCTGATACTGGCGCAACAGGGCGTTCTTCGGTTCTACCAGGATCCGCACGAGCGCTTTTTCATCGAGTTCATGCACGACCGCCATGACCGGCAGCCGTCCGACCAACTCGGGGATGAGGCCGTACCGAAGCAGATCTTCCGGTTGCGTATTAGCCAGCAGTTCACTGATCCGCCTGCCTCGCCTCGCCTGGATCTCGGCGCCGAATCCCATCGCTTTCTGGCCGCTCCGATGTTCAATGACCTTCTCCAAGCCGACGAACGCCCCGCCGCAGATAAACAGGATGTTTGTCGTATCGACCTGCAGGTACTCCTGTTGCGGATGCTTCCGCCCGCCCTGCGGCGGAACATTGGCGACCGTTCCCTCCAGGATCTTCAGAAGAGCCTGCTGAACGCCCTCTCCGGAGACATCCCGCGTGATGGAGGGATTTTCGGATTTGCGCGCGATCTTGTCGATCTCGTCGATATAGATGATCCCGCGCTCGGCCCGCTCCACATCGTAGTCGGCGACCTGCAACAGCCGAAGGATGATATTCTCCACATCCTCCCCGACATATCCCGCCTCGGTGAGGGTGGTGGCATCGGCGATGGTGAACGGGACGTCCAGGATCTTAGCCAGGGTTTGCGCCAGCAGCGTCTTGCCGCATCCGGTCGGGCCGATGAGGAGAATATTAGACTTGGTCAGTTCGACGTCGTCAAAGGTCATCCGGGCATTGACGCGCTTGTAGTGGTTATGGACGGCGACGGCCAGGCTCTTCTTGGCCCGGTCCTGGCCGATGACATACTGGTCCAGGATCGATTTAATCTCGGACGGTTTGGGAAGCTCGCCCAAACTCTTGCCCTTTTCCTCCTCCCACTCCTCAGCGATGATATCGTTGCAGAGCTCGATGCACTCGTCGCAGATATAGACTGTGGGACCGGCGATCAGCTTCCGGACATCATCTTGACTTTTTCCGCAAAAGGAGCAGGCCAGCTTCCCTCCGCCTTTAACCGCCTTGGCCATCGACTCTTCCCCCTCGCGTTCCAGGCATCAACCGTGCGCTGCGACCTGAAAGGCCTGCTGCGACACGTCTTCGCTTCCGCTATGCTGCCTGGAACTTGAAACTGTCCATACCACCACCGGGATCCTGGACCGACATGCCTACTGATGGTGATTGACGCGACGATACTCGGTAAAATTCTGAATGAGTAGGTTCATCATCCTGAACATCTATGAGACCGGCGATGGAGCTGATAATGAGACGCCCTCGCGCGAGTAGATCACCTCATCAATCAGGCCGTATTCCTTAGCCTCTCCTGGCGACATGAAAAAGTCGCGGTCGCTGTCTTTTTCAATACGCTCCAGCGGCTGACCGGTGTGGTTGGCGATGATCCGGTCCAGTTCCTGCCGCATTCGAAGAATCTCTTTCGCCTGGATCTGAATGTCGGACGCCTGCCCCTGGGCTCCCCCGTATGGCTGATGAATCATGATTCGCGCGTGCGGGAGCGCAAAGCGCTTCCCCTTGGCGCCGGCCGCCAACAGGAGCGCGGCGCCGCTCGCCGCCTGCCCCATGCAGATCGTCTCGATAGCCGGCTTGATATACTGCATGGTGTCATAGATAGCCAATGATGACGTCACTGACCCGCCCGGTGAGTTGATATAGAGGTGGACATCCTTATCGGGATCTTCGGCTTCCAGGAAGAGGAGTTGGGCGATTACCAGATTTGACTCGGCGTCATCGATCGGCGTACCGATGAACAGGATGCGGTCTTTCAAGAGGCGAGAAAAGATATCGTAGGCTCGCTCACCCCGGCTGGTCTGCTCAACAACCATTGGAATCAGTTGCATGGCACGCTACTCCCTTTGGGTGACACTCAAGCAAGGGTTACGAGATTGACACCTTCCGTTATATGAGCCCGCTCATAGAGAAAATCGAGCGCCTTCCGCTCCATCAGGCGCGTTCGGAAGGACTCGATGCGACCCTCTCGCTGCAGCATGTCGCGGACGGCCTCCGGTTTCCGGTTCAGGGTCGCGGCGGCCGATTCAACCTCTTTATTCAACTCGTCCTCCGATACCTCAAGTTTTTCCAGCTTTGCCACCGTCTCCAGCAGGAGAGAGTCCTGGACCCGTTTTAAGGCAAGCTCTCTCGCCTTGGTCCGTGTGGCCTCCTCCTCATGTCGAGTAGGGGTCGCCCCGCGCCCGCCTGCGTTCCGCTTCAGGTCGGAGAGAATGGCCTCAACCTCCGCATCGACCATCGACTCAGGGGGATCGAACGGATGGGCGGTGCGCAGTTTTTCCATGATCTGGTCCTTCAGACGCGCGACCTGCTCCCGCTCCTTGTGCGCGAGCAGATCCTGCTTCGCCTTCTCCCTGAGCGCCTGGATATCTTCGCACCCGGCCGCCGACTTGGCAAAGTTATCGTCCAGCGGCGGCACTCGTTTTTTCTTGACCTCTTTGACGCTCACCCTGAAGAGAACCCGCTTTCCCGCCAGCTCCCGTCGTCCGTAATCGCTCGGGAACTCCAGGGAGAACTCCTTGAAGTCGCCTTTCTTGAGACCATGAAGCTGGGTCTCAAATTCAGGGATGAACTGGTGAGCCCCGAGCAGGACCGAGGTATTCTGACCGCTCACGCCTTTCAGCGGTTTACCGCCGGTCAAGCCTTCGTAGTCTATCACCAGGAGGTCTTCCTGTAGAGCGGGCCAGCCCTCCATCGGTACGTACTCTGCTGCCCGCTCCCGGAGGTACTCCAGGGCTTGATCGACCTCAGAGTCCGCCACGTTGAGCTTGTCCTTGTAGACCTCAACCCCCGTGTAGCTCGAGAGCTGCAACGCGGGCCTCACATCGAAGGTAGCCCGGTAGCTGAGGGGCTTTCCCTCCTCGCAGACTATCTCTTCCAACATGGGCTCACTGACCGGATCCAGATTGGTTTCCTTGAGCGCCTGACCATAGCTTTCCGGAATGAGTTCCCTGAGGGCATCCTGCCTCGCCTCGTCCTTAAAGCGCGAGCGCAGGAGATCCCGCGGAATCTTGCCGGGGCGGAAGCCTGGGAGACGAACCTTCTTCGCCAGGTGCACGTATGCCGTCTCCAGCTTTTCCGAGAGGCTTTCAGGGGGCAACTCGACTCGAAGTGCGCGCTTGGTGCTGCTGATCTCTTCGATCTGTACTTTCATGAGTATCTCGGAATCGGATGTCAGGTTTATGGTGCGAGAGGGGGGACTTGAACCCCCATCCGCCAAAGGCGGACTGGATCCTAAGTCCAGCGCGTCTGCCATTCCGCCACTCTCGCTTGGGTTTCAGAGCGGGAACCAGCATCACTATATCATACGGTCGAACCCCTGTCTACAGTGCTGCGTCCCTACAGACAGTCCTCGGCAGGCGCGGGGAGAGGGCAGTGAGGATCTCGTACGGGATGGTCCCGAGCTGGTCCGCCCATTCCGCAACCGAGATAGATTCCTCACCGTCCTGTCCAAGCAGTGTTGTGATGTCTCCCTCGCACGCCTCCGGCACGCCGGTCACATCGATCAGGCACTGGTCCATCGTGATCGTTCCCACTTGCCGAGCCCGCCGACCGCGAAACAGCACGTCGATCCTGTTAGAGAGGGCGCGGAAGATCTCATCGCCATAGCCGATGGCTACGGTCGCCAGTCGAGTCCGGCGTTCTGTTCGAA
>JAHFDH010000193.1 GCA_023249055.1 Candidatus Methylomirabilota bacterium | reverse complement strand
CCATAGCGGCGGGAATCTTGGAGCGTTCGACGTAGCCTGGCTTGCCGGACGTCAGATACCGGTCGAACGCATCCTTCAGCGACGCCACATATCCACGTCTGATCATTGCCTGTGCCACATGGGGGCGTCCGACCGAAGGGCCTCGCGCCAGGCTCAACACCTCATCCACATCCAGCGGAAGACCAAGCGCCCACAGCTTGTCGATCATCCGATGGACCCTCTCAATTCGGTCGCGCCGGGAAGAGGTCAGGAATTCGGCAAGTCGGTTATTATCCGGATCGATGAAATGCCCAAGGATATGAACCTCCAAGTCGTCTACATGTGCGGTGATCTCGACGCCTGGAACGAACTGCACGCCCACCCGCGCGGCCTCCGCCATTGCCACAGGGAGGCCCTCCAGAGTGTCGTGATCAGTGAGCGCCAGGACGAAGACGCCGGACCCTTTCGCCAGCGCGAGAAGTTCTTGGGGAGACAGCACGCCGTCTGAAGCGGTCGAATGGCTGTGCAGATCGATCAGGCGCATAGGGCGAGCGAGGACTGCTTAATGGCTGGTGGCCGCGAGCGCCACCCGTTGCGGCAGTAAACGTTCAGGGTGACTGTAGACATTAAACCCTTCGCTTCGACAGTAGCCGATGACGGTGATGCCGAAGCGCTTGGCCGCGGCAATAGCGAGGCTGGTCGGTGAG
Source organism: Candidatus Methylomirabilota bacterium (assembly GCA_023249055.1). Lineage (GTDB taxonomy): Bacteria > Methylomirabilota > Methylomirabilia > Methylomirabilales > Methylomirabilaceae > Methylomirabilis. Next base: position 2,125 of record JAHFDH010000193.1, on the reverse strand, counting down.
GTGCGAGAAACGACAAAAGGAGTCCGCATGTGGGCGCCCTTGCGGAGCATCTCAGACGAAATGCGACCGGTGGACAGAAGGATATTCCCGACGGTCGGAATCCCTTGCATGAGCGCTTCGCCGTGGATCTTGTCCAAGGCGTTGTGTCGTCCCACGTCCTCAGCGACTAGCAACAAACGCTTGCCGTCGCTCAGGGCCGCCGCATGAATCCCGCGCGACTCCCGGTAGAGATACGCCTCGGCGTATAATTGTTTCATGAGATCGAACGGTTGCTCCGGGCACAGTACCGCTTCCTCAGGAAACACCTTCAACCCCTCCATCGGCATACTAAATGTGATACCGCCGGTGCACCCGGAGGTTAAGATGCGGCGACGCGGGGGAATAAATGTCTTGGTCAGTCTGACGTCCGCCACCGCCTCCTCAAGAAAGACCTCCAGCGACTTGACCTCGTCGAGCGCCCGGATGATCCCCTCAAAACTCAAGAATCCCAGGACCAGGTAATCGAGCTTGACCGGCGTACACAGCAACGTAGCCAGTTCATGCCCATTGACAAAGATCGTAAGAGACTGCTCCTCCACCACTGGGATCTCGACCGTCTCGAACGATCCGCCACGATACCGAACGATCCGATGCATCGACATCTCACTGCCAGAGGGTGCCCAGGAGGTGCCCGATGCCGTAACCGGCGACCGCAACCAGCAACCCGACCCCCATCATCTCGAGCCCGCTCCTCCACCAGACCTTCCTGGTCAGAACTGTTTTGCCCGCCCCGGTCGCAAACAGGGCCGACGCGGCCACAGCAACTGAAGCGGTAAACGCCCAATTGAGATCGAGGAAGAAGTATGGACAAATCGGGAGAAACGCCCCGACCAAGGAGGACGCCCCTATCAGCAGGCCCACCCTGAGCGGATTATCAAATCGCTCCTCAATCAACCCCAACTCCTCCGTCATCATCGTCTTAAGCCACAGTTCCCTGTTCGCCGTGAGACGCGCAACCATGATCTCAATCTCATCGTCCGAAAAGCCTTTACTCCGGTAGATCTGACGCATTTCGTCGCGTTCATTCTCGGGCGCCGTCTCGATTTCCAACCGTTCCCTGGCGATCTCTCGCTGGTAGAACTCCCGTTCCGATTTGGTTGAGAGATAGGCCCCGAATCCCATCGCGAGGGTCTGAGCAAAGGCCTCCGCGAGGCCGGCGATCACGATGAGGCGCCAACTGGCGGTTGCGGCATTGACCCCTGACAGAAAACCGAGCGTCGTAATGAGACCATCATGCATCCCAAAGACGACCTCGCGTACGGCTCGGCCCTTCGGAGAATGCCAACCCTCCTCAAATTCAGCCATCCCAGGGGCAGCCGTGCCCATTGTCTCGCCCCTTCTGCCTGTCTGGGTACGACGCGCAGATAGGCAGGGTCCCGGCATCAACCCTCTTTTTCAGCCAGGATCTGCAACTGAATCTGTCGCTCTCTCGGTCCGTCCAACTCGGCAAAGATAATAGACTCAAAGGTTCCGAGGCTCATCTCCCCATCCACCACCGGAACCGAGAGCTGCCGACCAAGCAGAAGCGAACGAAGATGCGACGCGGCGTTGCTCCGGTCACAATCAGAGTACGATGGATCGTTGTGACGATAGCCGTCTCCCTGTCCGACCAGGCGATCCAACAAGATCTGGATGTCATGCAGCAAAGCCTCCTGCCACTCATTGATGAAAAGCGCAGTCGTCGTATGAAGGGAGTTGAGGACGATTAACCCCTGCTTGACCTTGTACCCCTGAAGCAGATCTCGCACACGCTTTGTCAGATCCACGAACTGGAGTCGATCCTCCGTAGCTACCGTAAACGTTTCGTGCCTGATTACCATACCCTCCCTCCGTTAAGTTGCACACTCTTCAGCCAGTTCCCAGGTAACTGTTAACGCATAGGTCACGCAACGCAGATGCTCCACTTGAATTTGGGCCAATATAATCCTGGCGTTGCATTCGGTGGACATTGTAGCATCAGAATGAATTCGTGATCGGCCCTCCGTTCGCCAGCATCCCCTGAATCATTGTGTGCGCATGGTAGTGCATTGCGCACTTGACCGCGTAGGTCTGTAGCACATCCGGCTCGGGTCGCCGTCTCAGGACC
>JAHFDH010000070.1 GCA_023249055.1 Candidatus Methylomirabilota bacterium | reverse complement strand
ACCGCTCCTGTGTGCGCCAGACGAACTCGGGAATCTCGCCCCGGAGTCCCGCCTTGTCAATCGGCTCAAGGAGAAGGTTGCAGCGCAGGCACAGGCAGCCGATCCGGGGCGGCAACCCAACCCGGGCAATCACCTGGTCAAGCTGCTCATCGTAGTGATCGCTGTTGATGAACAGGGTTAGGTGGGGTGGCAGGCGGGGAGGCAAGTGGGTGTCTCGAGTGAGCAGCAGCCGGTTTTCCGCTAATACGAGGCGCACCAGCCTGGCATCGTCGCCTCGCCAGTACAACGTGTCGTACCCCAGCAGGCGAAGCCACTTGGCCAACCGACCCAACATCGCATCGGCCACAAACCGCATCGTTGTTCTGTTCCTCTCCGCTTCTCTGTGTCTCCATCGCGCACGGCCTACCCCGCGCCACTGTCACTATAGCACACGAACAAGATCCCTTATCCTTCTAACCCCCACCAACACAGACATGAATTGGGAAATGGAGAACTCTATGCTAATCTTCCTCGAAAATCAGTTGCAGCCAGGATCACGATCAAATCACAGTTGAAACGATGCAATCTGCCTGGCGCTGACCCACAGTGCCGTTCGAAAGATAGCTGAATCCGTGTGGTATTCCGAACGGACGTGTCCTCTCAACCTCTGAAAGAGTGCTATATGAGCCAAAGGAGCAATTAATGACGGCACATTCCGAGGGTCTTTCCCCTTGGTGGCGGTATGCGCTTGTTATCACGTTGACTGTCGGGTTGACGGTCTTGATCTGGCTCGCGGTGCGTACGTATCAGTTCGCGCCGCCGATTCCGGACAAGGTGACCGGTCCAGGCGGCGTGACCATCCTGACAGCCGATGATATCCGAGCCGGGCAGGAAGTCTTCTTGAGGTACGGCCTGATGGAAAACGGCTCCGTCTGGGGACATGGGGCGTATCTGGGGCCGGATTTTTCGGCGGAATATCTGCACGCGTTGGCGGTCGCGGTAGGACCGGCGTTGAAGCAGAACCGCTATGACCCGCACACCGGGACGTTACCATTCACCGATGCGGAGGCGGCTGTGTTCGAAAGCCAGGTGGCAAGGTGGGCGGCGTACTTTGTGGAGCCTATTGGGAGCGTCGGGTTGCCGGCCAGGTACATCACCGACCCAACGGAGCTGCGGCAACTTACCGCCTTCTTCGCGTGGACGGCGTGGGCGTCCGTTGCCAATCGACCCGACAAGTCCTACTCGTACACGAACAACTTTCCGTACGAACCGCTGGCCGGGAACACGCTTACGGCCGACGCGATTCTGTGGAGCGCGCTGAGTTTGATCGCGTTGTTGACTGGAATAGCGGGGGTGCTGGTCGCGTTCGGCAAGTTTGATTTCCTCGGCTGGAAGGGCCGGAGTGGGCACGCGCATCCTATAATGGTGCTGGGCGTGGCCTCGGAGAGTCAGCGGGCGACGATCAAGCTCTTTGCGATGGTGGCGTTGTTGTTTTTAGTGCAGGTGATCGTCGGTGCTGCAACCGCGCATTACCGGGCGGAGCCCGGCAAGTTCTATGGCCTGGACTTGGCACAAGTGGCGCCGAGCCATATCATGCGGACATGGCATTTGCAGTTGGCGATCTTCTGGATTGCGACAGCGTACGTCGCAGGCGGACTGTTCCTGGCCGCGGGGCTGGGCAACAGCGAGCCGCGCGGGCAGGTCCGGGGCATCCATCTGTTGTTTATCGCTCTGCTGCTGGTCGTGGTCGGCAGCTTGTTGGGCGAGTGGCTGGGGGTGAATCAGGTGCTCGGCCCGCTGTGGTTCTGGCTGGGACATCAAGGCTGGGAGTATCTGGACTTGGGGCGAGCGTGGCAGGTTCTGCTGGTGGTCGGGCTGGTGCTGTGGCTGGTGTTGTTGGTGCGCTCCGTAGCGCCGGCGCGGCAGAACCCGAAGCAGCGCCAGGTCGCATCGCTGTTTCTGTATGCCGCCGCCGCTATCCCGCTCTTCTACCTGCCGGCAATGTTCTTCGGCAGCACAACCCACTTGTCGGTCGTGGACAACTGGCGGTTCTGGATCGTCCACCTCTGGGTCGAAGGATTCCTGGAGTTATTCGTGACGGTGATGGTGGCGCTGATCTTCTTTCAGCTGGGCGTCATGTCGCACGCGAACGTGGAGCGGGTCGTCTATCTTGACGCGATCCTGTACCTCGGCAGCGGCATCATCGGCACCGGACATCATTGGTACTGGACCGGTCAGACGACCATGACTATGGCACTGTCGGCGGTGTTCTCGGCCATGGAGGTTGTCCCGCTGACGTTGCTGACTCTGGATGCGTGGGACTTCATCAAGGTAACCCGGAGTGAGTGTGGCGTGTGCGAACTGCCGGTGTCGTTGCCCCATAAGTGGACGTTCTACTTTTTGATGGCGGTCGGGTTCTGGAATTTCATTGGCGCCGGTGTGTTTGGTTTCCTCATCAACCTGCCCGTCATCAGTTTCTATGAGGTCGGCACCATCCTGACATCGAATCATGGGCATACGGCGATGATGGGGGTGTTCGGGATGCTGGCGCTGGCCTTGATGGTGATTGCGTTTCGGCAGGTGCTGGATGACCCGCAGTGGCAGCGTGTGGAGAAGTACGTACGCGTGTCGTTCTGGGGATTGAACATCGGCCTGGCGCTGATGGTGATCCTGAGTCTGTTCCCAGGAGGTGTCTTGCAACTGTGGGATGTGTTGACCAACGGCTACTGGCATGCCCGCGGTCCGGAGTTTATGAATCAACCGTTCGTGCGCCTGCTCGAATGGCTGCGCCTTCCCGGAGATGCCATATTCATCGCGTTCGGCGCGGCGCCCATGACGCTGGCGGCACTGCTGACCTTGAGATTTACGCTAGCGAATAGAAGACGTCAACCATGACGCGATTCTTGTTCACAGACATCTCGGTCGTGACGTTGGAGTCGACAAAGTGGGCGCACGCGCATCGGCCGTTGTCGACACCAACTCGCGCCGTGCGGACTTGACAACTTCTTTGAATGGCAGGAGAATCGCCCCTGTTGCCAGACATGTCGGATGGCGATAGGGGCGTCAGTCGACTTCATGGCTGGCTAGACCGGAAGAGCAGGTGGCGAACAGTGAGGAGTTGAAAAGATGTCCTTTCGCGAGGACTGTCCGGACTACGACAACTGCCTGGACGGTCTTCTGTACTATACGAAGGTCCCGCCTGCCGTCGTCGTTCCCGTCAAGGGTCTGATCATCCAGGCTGCTGAATCGGTTCAGCATCTCAAGACGATCTGCAACGACGTCGCTTCGCGTGTCCCTTGCGAACCGACTCAGCATCGGGGGTGGGACTACCTGGTCAACGATCTGGAGTTCATGCTTGATCAACTTGTCAGAAAGAAATTGTATAAGTTTATGGATTTTATCCATGACTTCGCCCGCGATCACGGAAGTGTTGAATTCATAGAAGAGCTCAACAACATATTGAACATGCATCACTTCGGCTATCGAATGATCCTGGACGACAGCGACGGTGGAGAGGGGTACCGATGGGACATTCAAAAGGCGCCGGAATGAGTGAAAGAGTCGACTGTGGTGACTTCATAAGGAGCGAACGATCATGCTGAAATACTTGACCATGGGTGCTGTTGTTGGTGTTGTTCTGCTGGGCTCGTTTCAGGCGGCCTTGGCGACGAATATCGACGACTTGATTTTTGAAATCAATACGAAGGACGATGACAAAGACCAAGGCGAACCGATCAATTTTCAGATCCTGAAGGACGATAAGACCGTTGTCTATGATTCCAGCTGGCACTTCGGCAACTGGGCGCTGAAGGAGAATTCATATAGCTATAAGAGGGCGCCTTGGGGGGGATCGAAGATCATCGTGCCCATTACAACCGATGACTGCCCCAAACTGAAATTGCGTGTCGAAAAAATGGGCGACAGCAGCTGGAAGGCTACCTTTCAGGTCCGGGCTAACGACAGGCAGATCACGCTGCTAAGCGAGACACCGGTCGTTCAGTTTGGCAAGGGCCATCCGATTCTTCCAGAAAAGCCGCTTGGTGGTCGGAAAGACGCAAAAGTGACGCAGTGGAACGGCGGGAATGTGCATATCTTCAGTTTTAACTGTCCACCGGAGGAAAAGAAGTAACCTCCGGGATCTCTTGCTGCTCGGCGGTGTTGTGCGACGAAGCTCGCGAGAGGATTAGGTCAGCCGTCTGCGAAGATGGGCGCTGAGCGCGTCGACGGCTGTCACGATCAGGTAGATCGCGAGAATCAGGGTCAGTAGCCGATGCTCCAGGAAGAGGCTGATGGCGATCTGGATCTGCTGACCTAGTCCCCCGGCCCCCACGTATCCGAGGATCACCGCCTCCCGGATGTTGACCTCCCAACGGTACAACGTATAGGCGACACACTCCGGTAAGACCTGGGGGAGGATGCCGTAGAACAGAATCTGCAGCCGGCTGGCGCCGGTCGCCTGCAATGCCTCGATCGGCTGCGTCTCGACGTTCTCCATGACCTCGCCAAACAGCCGCCCCAGCACCCCGCCGGTATGAATCCCAAGCGCGAGCATCCCCGGGAATGGACCAAGGCCGACCGCAAAGACCAGGATGAGCGCCCAGACCAGGTGGGGGATGGTCCGAAGGAGATTGAGAGCGGCCTTGGCGGTGAGGTACAGGGTGGTCCGAAGCGCCCGTATCCACGGGCGGCTCTGCTCCATCTCGAACAACAGCCCGGTAAACATCAGGTTGCGGCTGGAAAGAAAGACAAGGCAGCAGGCGATCAGGACCGCCAGGATCGTTCCGAGAAACGACATGGCAAAGGTCTCGAGCGTCCAGTACCCGGTCTTCAACAGGAACTCGGTGGAAAGATCAGGTGGAAAGAGCTTGCGGATGTACGTGAGAATCTGGACCGCACTCTCGCCACCCAACAATTGGCGCAGCGAGAACTCCGTTCCCACATAGCTCCAGGCCATCAGGATCAGGAGGCCCGCCAGAATGATGAGATTGTGGGCGGAGAGGCGATTCCGCCCCCTGGATCTTGCCTGCGCCACCATCTGCGTAGAACGCTCCGCCATCAGACGCTCGACCGACTCAGGATCGTACGTCGTACCTTGGCGCTTAAGACATCTACGCCTGCCACCATCACAAACAGGATCGCGACCAGGGTCAGGACCTGGTTGAAATTAAACATCCGCATCGAGATCTCGAGTTGCTGGCCGATCCCGCCCGCGCCCACAAAACCCAAAATGGTCGAGGCCCGAATGGCGCATTCCCAACGGTACAAGGTGTAGGAGACCAGGTTCGGCAAGGCCTGCGGCAACAGGCCGTACAGCAGGATAGTGAGTCGCGAGGCGCCGGTCGCCTGGAGCGACTCCAGGGGCCCTGGATTGACATGTTCCAAGATCTCCGAGTAGACCTTCCCGAGCATCCCTGCATACGAAATCCCAATGGCCAGGACGCCGGGGAACGGTCCCAGCCCTACCGCTCGGACAAACATGAAGGCCCACACGAATTCCGGGATAGTCCGAAACAGGCTGAGGATCGCTCTGACCAGGAGATAGGTCCCCTTGCGCAGGAGGAAGACGCTGCGACGACTGTCGACCATTTCTCGTTCGTTGAGAATGCCCGTGAAGGTCAGTGAACGTGTCGCCAGGAGGCCGAGAGGAAATCCGATGACTACGGCCATGAAGGTTCCCATGAGAGAGAGTTGGATCGTTTCGATAATCGGGCGGCCCAGGAGACTCACGAAGTCCCATGACAGGTCGGGTGGGAACATGCCGGTGACGAATCTCCAGATATTCCGGCGTCCCTCGGGCTCAAGGAGCAGTAGAGGCTTCACCTGCGCAAGCCTGTAGCTTCCCAGGAACGTCAGGATGAACAGGACGGACCAGACGATCTGGAAGTTGGAGTGGCGTCTAGCGGGTAAGGTGAGGCTGACAGGAGCGGACGAATGACGGTTCTGCACGGCTGAAGATCTCCTCTTCGACGGCCTCGGTCTGACTTCCGACATAGAGGGCCGCCAGATGCTCATCCGTCACCGCTGCAGCCGGCAGGTCGAACGAGATCGTTCCGTCCTTCAGCCCGATCAGTCGGGGGAAGTGGGCGAACGCCAGGTCAACGCTGTGAAGGTTCATGAGCAGGGTCTTGCAGTGGGTCTCGCTGAGGTCGATCAGCAGCTTGACGATGCCGGCTGCCAGCGCAGGATCGACTGAAGAAACCGGCTCATCGGCCAGGATCACCTCGGGATCCTGTGCCAGCAGGCGAGCAATGGCGACCCGCTGCTGCTGGCCGCCCGACAGGGTCTCGGTCCGCTCGTATAGCTTGTCGGCGATGCCGACATGCCTGAGCGCCTCGAGGGCGAGATCAGCCTCCGTGGGTCGGATCAAGGATTGTACCGCCCGCCAGGTGGGCCAGCTCCCGAGCTTGCCCGATAGTACATTATGGACTACTTGCAGGCGCGGGACTAGATTGTGTTGCTGGTAGATCGTGCCGATGCGGCGTCGGACTTCGCGGAGTCGCCGCCCCGAGAAGTGCCTGCTATCCAGTCCGTCGAACAGGAGGGTACCGGAGGTTGGGGGAATCGTCAGGTTCAACATCCGAAACAGCGTCGTTTTGCCGGCTCCGCTTGGGCCAATCAACGCCACGCGCTCGCCCCGTCCGATCTTCAGATCAAGTTCGCGCACGGCGACGGTCCGGCTATCGAAGATCTTACAGATTTGATTAAGCACGTACATAGGTTCTGATCGCCCTACTGAAGCAGTCCGGCGGCGATCGCCGCCTCTTCAGCCGCCTTGAACTGCTCCACCTTCACGCGGACGTATTGCTTCGTACGCTGAAGGTCCATAAGCGCCCTGTCCGCTGCGTTGCCGTAATCCAGTTTGGTGAACGCTGCGGCGATCTTTTCTACGAGTGCGCTGTCCAGATCGCCTCGCACGGTCCAGACATAATCGATGTACGGGGGTGTCGTCCAGAAGACCTTCACCTTACTGAGATCGACCTTCTTGCGCTCGACAAGCTTGTCCCACACCGCCTCATTCAAGGCCCCCGCATCCACTTTTCCACTCTCGACCCAGAGGGCGGTGGCGTCATGGGCCCCGCTGAAGCTGAATGTCGCAAAGTCCCGTTCCGGATTGATCCCGTTCTGTAACAGGAAATAGCGCGGCATGAGATGACCTGACGTCGAACTGACGCTTCCGAATGAGAAGCTCTTGCCCTTCAAGTCGGCCAGGGTCTTGATGCCGGTTTCTGGGCGGGTAATAAACTTGCTGTGAAAGTGAAGGTCCTCTTCCCGGCTCACGAGCGGGATCGCATTGCCGGTCCGCTTCCGAGCCTGGACGAAGGTGAAGCCGCCGTACCAGACCATATCGAGTTTCTTGGCTGCCAGGGCTTCGACGGTTGCGGCGTAGTCCACCACGCTCACGTATTTGACTGGAATGCCCAGTTCTCTGCTCAGATACTCGGCGAAGGGTGTGTAAATCCGCATCAGCTCAGTGGGGTTCTCATCCGGAATGGCGGAGACTCGCAGCTCCTTTGGCAATTCGGACCAGGCTGGACTGAGCAATCCGAGACTCGCCACAACAGCCACCAAGCTGGATAACACGACATGGAACCATCGATGGCGCATGGATACCCTCCTGGGGGCTAAATGTCCTATCTATTATTAGATTAAATAGGGCAAACAACTCATCTAAAACTATCGGCTCTGTTCCGATAAGTCAAATTGGAAAATCCTATTGCATTAACTAAGTTCATCGGCCCACAAAAAGCCTTTTTGGCCCAAAGGAAGGATCCCTTTGACATTCGACTCGATAGACGTAACGAACGCAATAGACATTTTCTGAGGAGTACAAGGGAGACGGAAGGGGTTGAGAAAAAGCGGCCTCTCCGACTCGGGGGTCAAATCGGAGAGGCTGCAAGCACGGGACGTTGGGGAGATTCAGTAATCAATCAGTCATCATCGTCGTGGTGCCCGTGATGTCCTTTGTTGCCGTGCTTCCAGTAGCCATGAGCCAAGCCATACGGTGCTCCATGGCCGCGATGATATCGCAGCGTTGGGACCACAACGGCTCGCGCTGGAGGATAGGCATAGATCACCGGGGGCGGGGCCGGCTCATAGTACACAACTGGAGGCGGAACGGGCTGATAGTAGACCACCGCCGGGTGCGAGAGCGCGTTCAACACAAGTCCAGCGCCCATACCGATGGCGACCCCTTCCCAAACCCCGGTATTCCGCTCGCCGGCTACAGCCGAAGCAATGGGGGTGAGAACGAGGAGCGTGATTGCAAGGGCTAATCCTGTAGTTCGCCTGAATTGGCGCATCTGATGCCTCCTCTCAGTGCATGCATCCCGCCCGTGCCGGTCGGTTACTTCAGCGACTTCTTGATATCGTCCCAGAGAGCGCCGGTCGCTGTTCCTACCGCACCGCCCACGATAGCGCCGGTCGTCGGGCTGCCGGCCATGGCCCCAATCGCCGCACCGCCCGCCGCGCCGATGGCGCCTCCGCTTAAGGCGCGTTGCTGACGCGTCGACATCCCGGCGCACCCCGTGGTCAGCGCGAGCACAACCAGGCCCAGTGCGATTGATTTAGATGCTGTTCTGCTCATCCGAGTAACCTCCTTCTGGCGAGTGGTCGAGGTATCGTTGGCCTTTTTATTTTTACTTTCTGTTGAACAGATGCTCAACAGCTCTTGTATCTTGAGAGGCTTGGGCAGGACCTTTGTAATTCCAGCCTGCGCCGCGACCTCTGGATCGAGTGTGTAATAGTCGCCCGTAATGAGAATGATAGGGATGACCGTATCGGACCTCCGCATAAATGCGGCCATCTCGATGCCAGTCATACCAGGCATTCGGTAGTCCGTCAGGATGAGATCGAACGGACCATTGTACAGGGCATCCAAGCCGGCCAGACCGTCTTCCGCGGTCCACACGTGGTAGCCTGCCGTTTCGAGAAGGTCGCTCAGGAGTTCTCTGAAGAGCGGGTCGTCGTCCACGATGAGGACCTTCTGTCTTGTATCGCTTGATGATAATTGCTGTAGACTCACGGCTTACCTCCCTGCTTTCACAGGATAGGGGAGCAAGCAGTATGCCAGAGATCAGGCCCGAGCCAGAAAACGTACAACCGATGTAGATACAGTGAGTTACATCACTGTATCGATACCCATTGCGCGTGATTGTCTCTCTCGGGAAGTAAAAGTTGGAGGGTGATAAGTAATTATTACCAGTTAATGAACCGAGGTGGAGAGTTCGTCGGACAGGACGTGCGCCTTCTGAGCTAAATTCATCGCCTGCTGGAAGTCCTTGTTCCCGAGTGCCTCCCTAGCTAGTGAAAGGAAGCTCTGAACGGTCTCGTACGTCTCCGCTTGATCGGCCTTTAATGTCCGTTGATTGATCGACAGCAGGATCCGTTCGACTTTCTGGATCGTTGTATTGATCTCCTCCGTCAGTTGCTTTTCCCGATCGGAACTGACCTGGGGAGTCAGCCGTGGCGGCGGCTCCTGACGGGCCGGGTGCACGGGCGCGGATGGCGGTGTCGGGCGGGTGCGGACTTTGGGCGGAGGGGTCGGCTTGAATACCCCTTGAAGCTGGGCACAGCCGCTCGCCAGCATAAGGCCGAGCAACATGATGATCGTTCGGGAAGCCGTCACTGGGATTGCTTGTACCCCTAGGTTCTGGGAAACGTTACGGTCATTGTTGTTCCCTGTCCTACCTTGGAGTGAACCTCGATACTGCCGCCGTGCATCTGAATGATCCGGTACACTAACGATAGTCCAATTCCGTTTCCGTCCGGCTTGGTAGTGTAGTAGAGGCGGAATATCTTGTCGAGGTGTTCGGTCGGGATGCCTACCCCTTGATCGATGACGTGGGCGCGGATGATACCCCCAACGAGCTGATCTGTGGCGAGGGTGACGGTTCCTCCATCCGGCATTGCCTGGCAAGCATTGAGGACCAGGTTGAGGAACGCCTGTCGAAGCAGCTCAGGATCGCCATTGATCGGAGGAATCGTGTCGTCGAGGCAAGGAGCAAATGTCACCCCGACGTGCGCCCCTTGCGCTTCAGTCAACTGGACGACTTCCTGGAGGAGACTGTTCAGATTCATGGGGCGAAGCTCAAGAGTCTGAGGACGGACAAACCGGAGAAAGCCTTGCACCATGCGATCAAGGCGATGCACTTCCCCCCCAAGAAATTCCAGGCTCTTGGCTACCGTCTCCGGAGGATCGTTCAGTTTCTGTTTTAGCAGCTCTAAATGGATGATCATGGCGTTTAACGGATTCTTGATTTCATGGGCAACCCCCGAGGTCAGCTTCCCAAGGTCGGCCAGCTTCCGGGAGTAGTCTACGAGTGACTGGATCTGCCGGAGCGGTTCGGTATTCTTGAGAAGGATCATCCCTCCGACGATACCATCTCTGTCGAGCACCGGGAAGGCGGATGCCAAGATATCCAGGGGGGCGTCGCGGA
>JAHFDH010000192.1 GCA_023249055.1 Candidatus Methylomirabilota bacterium | reverse complement strand
CCGATGACAACCAGGTCGTAGCCGCTCTTCCCGATGTCCTCAACCAGCGGCTGAAAGGTCCGTCCGTCGAACATCCTCCGCTCGAATACCACGCCTCGCTCCCGGCACTTCCGCTCCACGACGTCGAGATACGAGTCTGAGATCAACTGAAGGCCCATGGTGATCAGGGAGTCGTGGATCTTCCGCTGCCGTTCCAGCTCAGTGTCATCCTGGTACTCTTCGGGCAGGGTGTACTCCATTTGCTTGAAGCGATAGTCATGCATCTTGGCGGCATAGACATGTGATCCGGTCACGGATGCGCCGAAGTGCTCACCCAGCGCAACCGCAAGATCGGCGGCACAGTTCGAGTACTCGGAGTTGTCAAGCGGCACCATGATTTTCGTGTACATGGCCTGTCGTCCCCCCCCTCATCGCGAAGGCGTCTGAGTGATTCTATGCGTGAAATCCGGCGAATGATAGCACGTAATCGGCCAGGGACCAATGTTGATTTTGTTGATTTTTTCCCGGCGACGGGTTTCGACCAGCCAGAGAAGGCATGATGCAAAGCAGACTGGATTTCGCCATCGCACACGCGGGGGCACGTACCATCGCCGCTCTCTCATGTTGGTCTACCTATGATACGCCACTCTCCCGAGGACGCCCGGACGTATCCTCAGGATTGAAAATGTAGTCAAGACTCAGCCACAGGCTTCGTGAGTAGCGGAAAAAGAACAAAGGGAAGCCAACACCAAAGATGCTCCAGAAGGTGAGCTGTTGGGCGAGAGAAAGGTTGATGAAACGATCAAGCCAGAAAAAGCCCGCGATCATGATGATGGCGGTAGCGCCGTAATTAATATAGATGGCCCCGACGAAGTACCCCTGCTCTCGCTCAAACTTCAGATTACATGAGTGGCAGTCCGGATACATCGAGAAGAAACCCCGGAACAGGGGCCCCACACCGCACCTTGGACATCTCAGGCGCAACCCTCGCCTAATAATACTGCCTATCCGCCGAATATCCACCTTCTGCCCCCTTCCCCTGGACCAATCTAGCACAAGGAGGGAGTGTCATCCAGACCAACTTTTGGCACGCTGCCCAACCACGATCTTGCTTCCAAATACCGCATGCGCAGTATGAGGCTCAGCCCCCCATCGAACCCGATTGACACTAACCAGCACTCGTGGTAGGAGTTTACCCATCCTCAACAGTGGTGTTTCTGGCAACATCAACGGATCGGCCTTCAATAAAGGGGGTTCCCAGATGGTGCAGAAGAGGAAGGGGATTCCCCATCGGAGGATTGCGCTTGGCACAACCAACGCGCTCCGCGACGTTCCTTGCTTCGCTAGCCTCAAGCCAGCAGCTTTGAACCGGCTGGCCAAAGAGGCGCCGGAGAAGGAGTACCGGCGAGGCGAAATCCTGTTCCAGCAGGGCGATATCTGCGAGGAGATTTTGGTCCTCACCAAGGGCAGCGTGAAGGTCTACCGGCTTTCCGCTGACGGAGGGCACCAGACCCTCCGGATCATGGGGGCCGGCGACTGCTTCTGCGTGGCCCCATCTTTTCACCAGGCGCGCTACCCCTCGACCGCGCAATGCATGACCGATGTCAAGCTCCTCAAGCTTGGGCAGGAGCAGTGTCTCTCGCTGCTGAGGGATAATCCAGGATTCGCCTCGGGTGTCATCCACTGCTTCTGCGATCGGATGGCTGATATGGCTGCGCTGCTCGAGACCTCCTCAATCCGACAGGTGCGGCGACGCCTAGCCCGGTTCCTCTTGGAGCTGGCGGACTGCCGTGGAGTCCCTACCGGCGACGGCGTCCTCCTGGCCGCGGGGCTGACCCATGATGAACTCGCTGCCTGCATCGGAACCGCGAGAGAGGTGATATCCAGGGCCCTCGAGCAATTACAGCGGGAGGGCCTGGTCCGCCTGGGAAGGCGCCGCCTTGTTCTCCTCGACCTCCCTCGGCTTAAAGAGATCCTTACCCCCCCGCCCCCCCAGCCGCCCGCAAAAAAAAGTGCGCTTCGGTGACTGTAGTCACTGACAAGTCAATTTGACGGGTATATATTATGAGCGTTTATTAAGGATATAAAGGTCTCAATATCGGGATTCCCATGCAGCTCAGCCGACACGCAGATTACGCATTACGGATCGTCCTCGATCTGGCCCTGAAACCCTCCTCCCGGATCGGCGACATCGCCCAGCGCAGGGCAGCGCCATCCGCGTTCCTGGCCAAGATCGCCCGCAGCCTGGTCAAGGCGGGGCTTCTCCGGAGCCGTCGCGGGAGGAATGGAGGGGTAGCCTTGGCACGCCCGGCTTCCCGGATTACCGTGCTTCAAGTGATCGAGGCCGTCGATGGACCACTGGCACTAAATCGCTGCGTCCACGGCGGCAGCGGCTGCCCCCTGAGCGGAAACTGCCCTGCTCACCCCTTATGGGCAAGGCTCCAGAAGCTCGTAGCGGCCGAGCTGAATGCTGTGACCATCGACAGCCTGCTCAGGGAGGCGGGCCAGGAGAGCTTGGTTCGGGTGGGACGTGCTGGAGGATTCGAGCGGCAACGTTGGGACGTTCGGCGCCAAGGCCGGAATCCTCTTATGAAGAAACAGGCTGACGAGAGGCACGGCATGAGTAAGAAAGGAGGGAAAGATCCCGATGTTTAGGTGGCTTCCTGAGGTGGTTTCAACGTATGGAGCAGATATCGACTCCATGATCTACCTTATCTACTACATCGTCGGAGTCTGGTTTCTTCTGACCTATGGAGCCATAGCGCTGTTTTTGATTCTGTACCGTCGCCGGGAAGGGCGGAGGGCAACCTACATCGAGGGGAACAGCTTGAGG
>JAHFDH010000191.1 GCA_023249055.1 Candidatus Methylomirabilota bacterium | reverse complement strand
TTGGTTTCTTCTTCACCGAACGGGTGAGGCAACAGTTACTGGGCTGGTGTGGCCGGGAAGCCGATGGGCTGGTTGAGAAGCTGCTGCATGGGCTGCAGCCAAGCAAGATCGGCCAGGAAGGGGTTGACCTGTCCAGAGTTGCACACCAGCAGATGTCGCGCGAGGAGTTTCTTACGACGTATGGCCATCTTGCTGTGAACGAGCTGGAGATCGCGACGCCTCGCATGACTGAGGATCCTGAAAGCCTGGAGCGGTTACTCAGGCAGACCATGATGACCGCTCATTACCCTGTCGCGGAATCGCGGCAGCAGGTAGAGCATAGCGAGCAGGTCGAGGCCGAGGTCCGGAGTCGGATGGCGCAACTCGGCACGAGTCGGCGCGATATCGAGATACTATTCGCGGAGCTGACGTATGCCCGACGATACCTGCCGCTCCGCGAGACGATTAAGTATTACCTGGCCGCAGAATATGCGTTGGTCCGGCGGGCGCTGATGATCTTAGGTCGGAAGCTCGATCTGGAGCCCGACGAGATCTTCTATCTGTTTCCGTCTGAGCTGCCCGAATTGCTGAGTGATCGGCTAGCGGCGCGAGAAAAGATGCGAGTGAGACGTGATGAGCGGGAGATCGCCCTGCTGTTCTCAAAGCGCAAATGGATGCCGAGGGTCATCTTCGAGAGCTCGCTTGAGGAGATCGGCAGGCCGCCACGGCTGGATGCCGCACAGGAATTTCAAGGTGTCCCCATCTCTTCCGGCGAGGCGGTGGGGACGGTGCGGATTATTGACCCCGACAGGCTCGACCCATTGAGCAATGGGAATGGCGGTTACGCCCATGACGTCATTGTTGTGCCGGCGGTGAGCCTCGGCATGTTCCTCCATATCAGGGGGGCGGCGGGACTGGTGATGGAGACCGGGGGCATTCTCGCACATGGAGCCTGTCTGGCCCGTGAGAGTGGAGTCCCGGCTGTCGTCTTGGAACATGCCTCGCTGCTGCTCCCGGACAAGAGCCGGGTCAGAATAGATGGCAGCAGCGGGAAGGTCTCCCTGTTGAGGTGTCCTGTGTCTCCAGTGGAGTCGTAGCTTCAGCGGCTTGCCCCTTGGATTCCATACGACAGACTGCCTGGAATGCTTGCCGTCCCTCCGAAAACAGTTGACACCCTGATCGAGATACCATAGGTTTGCATTGTGAGCGGCGTGTCATGTGAAGGTCTCATCCGAATACCACAAGAGCAGTAGTGGCGGCCATCAAGAACAGCATCAGGTGGTCGTAGCAGTTGAAGGAGGAAAGGTGATTAGGGGACTGGGCGAGCGGATGATCCGAGCTGCCAGGTTTGACGGCACGCTCTATGATGAAATCAAGACCGATCGATACGCTCCACTACAGGCTTCGATCGTGGTGGTGCTGTCGGCTGTAGCCGCCGGGGTCGGTGTGGTCCTTCAAAGCGGGATCGGAGACTTCTTTCTGATAACATTGCAGGCAATGCTGGAGTGGTATATCTTGGCGTTTTTCACCTGCGTCGTCGGCACGCGAGTACTTCAGGAGCCGCAGACGAGAACCGATGTTGGCGCGCTGGTGCGGATCATCAGTTTTGCCAGCGCTCCGGGAATGATCAGGCTGCTGGGCGTCATTCCAGGACTGGGCGGGATCGTCTTTGATCAGACTCTTCACATTGGAACGTACGAGATGCGTCTTATCCCGAGCCTGGGGGGCTTCGTGACTGGAGTGGCCACGATCTGGATGCTGGGAGCGACGATCGTCGCGGTGAGAAAGGCGCTCAACTATACGACAACGATGAGGGCGGTGGGAGCATGCGTGATCGGCTGGGTTGCGCAATGGCTTGTCATGGGCATTCTGATCGGCCTGAGAGATCCGGTTTCCGGCGCATAAACAACAGCCGTCAGCGGTCGGCCATCAGCGCTCCCATCGAAGGCTGACAGCTCATCGCCGATGGCCGGGAGCTTAGCGTATGACAGCGTTACGCATCCTTGTCACAGGGTCGACCGGGTTCGTGGGGTCGGCGCTCGTGCCGTTTCTCACGGCGAGCGGACATCGTGTCGGTCGTCTGATCCGGACCTTACCGCGAAAGGGGAAGAGCGAGTTCCAGTGGGGCCCTGAGACGGGATTCATCGATACGGCTCATCTGGAAGGCATGGACGGTGTCGTCCATCTCGCTGGGGAAAGTATCGCGACGGATCGGTGGACGGCCGAGAAGAAAGCAAGGATTCGCGATAGTCGGGTAGACGGCACCAGATTACTCTGCGACGCGCTGGCCGGGCTGAAGCAGCCGCCCAAGGTGGTGGTGTGCGCGTCGGCCATCGGCTACTATGGCGATCGTGGCGATGAACTCCTCACGGAGGACAGCGCCCCTGGAACAGGCTTCCTCGCCGAGGTCTGTCGCGAATGGGAGGCGGCGACCAAATCAGCTGAACAAAAGGGGATTCGCGTCGTCTGCCTTCGCTTCGGGATGGTGTTGAGTCCGACGGGCGGGGCGATGGCCAAGCTGCTTCCACCATTCAAGAAAGGCCTCGGGGGGGTGCTTGGGACGGGGCGCCAATATGTCAGTTGGATCGCCCTGGACGACATTGTGGCCGTGATAGCGCATGCGCTGACGACGGAGGCGCTGCATGGTCCTGTGAATACGGTCACGCCGAATCCGGTCACTAACCGCGAATTCACTCGAACATTGGGACGACTGCTCGGCCGATTCACGATCGTTCCGATGCCTGCCGCCGCCGCGCATCTCCTTTTCGGCGAGCTGGCTGACGAAGTCCTGCTGGCCAGTCAGCGGGTCCAGCCCACGCGGCTTCTGGAGACCGGGTACGACTTTCGCTACCCTCAACTCGAAGGCGCGCTCCAGCACCTGCTGGCCA
>JAHFDH010000190.1 GCA_023249055.1 Candidatus Methylomirabilota bacterium | reverse complement strand
CTCTTTAAGGGATCGGGGTGGTATGTGACCGATTACGCCAACCCCGAGCGAAAAAAGGCCATGGAGGCGGAGAAAAAGGCAGCCTCAGCCGATAGCGGCAGCACGAAGACTGAAAGCAAGGCATCCAAGAAGGGCGACCCGCACTAGGAGCGAATAGTTGTTCGCCCCTATCGAGCGCCTCGCGTCACCCCGCATCGATGAACTCCAATGCAGGCGTCGACGGCAGGTCTCCTTCCGCCTCCAACAGCGTGAAAAATAGATGGAGACCCTCGATGTGCCGAGGGGTCAGGTCGAAAGAGAGGCGTTCCTTCAGATAGATTGCGCAGGCGTCCTGGTCCAGCCCGACCCGTTGACAGACGGCCGTACAGATTTCATCAAGCCGCGCGAGACTGTAGCGTTTGGAGCTGAGCAGGGCGCGGTGAAGCCGATGGGTCTCTTCCCGGTAATCGCGATACACGTCCCGGCGGACTGCCCACACGCCAAAGACGAACGGTAGACCCGTCCACTCCTTCCACCCCTGGCCCAAATCAAGGGTAAAGGGGAGTTGGCCCCTCGCCCGAAGCGCCGGATCACCGATCAACAACACCCCGGCGACATCCTCCGGAAGCAAATCGGCCGTCTCCGCCTCGGCGGGCAGAAACCGCGGTCTGACCCCGAACGCCTTTGCCAGCAAGAGCTTCACCAGAAAGACCGATGTGAGGGAGTCCCTGCTCAGGTGGACCGATCGTCCATCCAGGTCGGATGGCTTCACTCGGCTCAGAAATAGAACACTTTCGGCCGGGCCATCCGAGCCGATCGCCAGGTCGGGGAGGATCAGATATTTGTCCGAATGGCGCGCATACTCGATGGCGGAGATAACCGACAGATCGAGATCACCCGCCCGAAGCATACCGTTCAGCTCGGCAGGGGTCCCGTCAACGATCCGGCAGGCTGCCGGAATCGCGCCCTGCTCGATCCCGTAATAGACCGGCTCACAATTGATATAGGCCACCTTGCCTAATGACAGTTCCACCGCATGGCCTCTTCGCGTTGATAGAGGATCTTGCCGTCTACTGCGCTCAACACAACCGAGTCGTCCGAGGCCTGATCGAGGAGTGACGCATACGGATCGGCATCGTCGACGCGATCGATGGCCAGGGCGGTGAGGTCCGCCCGCTTACCGGGCGTAAGCGATCCGATGATTCCAGCCATCCCAAGCGCAGCAGCGCCGCCGAGCGTGGCCATTGTCACAAGCTGCTGCGCCGTGACCGCCCCGCCATACAATCGGTGCGCAAATCGCATCTCGTCCCAGAGGCTCAGTGTGTCGTTGCTGCCCAGCGAATCGGTCCCCAGGCCCACTCGCAGTGATGCCGCAAGGCATCGTGGCAACGGCGCAGTCCCTACCATGAGGTGGTGATTGCTCCGGGGGCAGATGGCCAGCGACACCCCCCGCTGTTTCAATAACTGCAGATCTGCCATCCCCGCATGAACCGCATGGACAGCCAGGAGCCGGTCCGACAGCAGGCCGGCTCGGTCGAGGAGCGCAACCGGACTTTCGCCGCAGACCCGATGAGATGGCGAATGCCGACCGACAGCAGGCAACAGCTTGGTGGCGATCGGCCCAAGCCCTAATCCGATATATGTGACCTCCTCGGGCGATTCGGCCACGTGAATAGTTGCCGGCAGGCGTAGGCGCCGCAGCAGTTCGGCGCAGCGCACTAGAAGCGGCTCGGACAGGCTGTACGGCGCATGGGGCGCCAGACCGACCGACAGCAGGCTGTCGCGCGTGTGGAGTTGAAGCGACTGAAGGGCCTTCTCGGCCGCGTCGAGCCGTTCTGTCACCTGGTCGGGATTGGGTCCCAGGATCTCCTGAAAGATGACACCTCGGAGCCCCGCCGCCTTGAGGGGGGCGACGCTGCTGCCATATGTAGTCACGTCGGCGACACAAGTCACCCCGCTTCGGAGCAGGGTCGTTGCGCCCAGGCAAGCTGACGTCGCGAAAAACTCGTCGTCTAACCCGGAGCGAAGATCGAGCAGGGCGATCGCCCATTCGGTAAACGATTTGCCAAGGGGAAGGCGACCGCGCAGCCCCGTCAACTCCAGATGGGTATGCGCGTTCACCAGGCCTGGAAGGAGGACTGCATTCCCAAGGTCGTCGTGAGGTTCTGTTGCAAAATCCCTGATGAGTTCAGGCGCTTTGCCCACCGCACAGATGGTCCCATCGCGGATGACGAGACCGCCGTCCACAATGGGCGGGCTGGAAATCGGCAGCACAAGACGAGCGGTCAGAATCACGATGGTCTTTTCAGATATCAGCTATCAGTTGACCGCTGAGGGCTGCATTGCTGTCGCCTGACCGCCTCGGCCTGCTCCAACTCCAGCGGGGTATTGACGTTCATGAACCCGAAAAGATACGGGTCCACCGCCCGCAGGGCCGGCTCTTCGATGATCTTCACCTTGGCCTTTGGGAAGAACCGGGCGATCTTCAGTACGGAAGCGTCGATGGACTCTTTGATAAGCGGGAGGCACGACTTGGCGTATACGGCATGCAGCGGTTGCAACTCGCCTCTCACGCGCGGCACCACTGCATCCCACCCTTCGGCATCGCGGACCAGGAGCGTGATCAACTCGGCGTTGAGGAAAGGCATGTCGCAGGCAGCGAAGAAACAGGCAGGATGACTCGCCGCGCTCAGCCCCGTATAGATCCCGCCGAGCGAGCCGGAGTCTGGGATCAGGTCTGAGACGACCTTGACACCAAGGTACGCGTAAAGCGGCGGGTCATTGGCGACAATCAGCACCTCCGGGAAAAGCGCCTTCAGGCGGTCCACCGTCGCTTCGATCAGCCGCTTCCCCCCAAATTCGATAAAAGCCTTATTGAAACCCATCCGCGAGGACT
>JAHFDH010000069.1:9366-10766 GCA_023249055.1 Candidatus Methylomirabilota bacterium | reverse complement strand
TTCCTGTCGTGTCAAATTAAAGGAATAAGCATCATGCTCAAGCGACACAGTAAGTTTCTTGAAAGCCTGATGCTCCTGTTGGATCTGTTGGTGATCTCTCTGAGTTGGATCGCGGCATACTATTTCCGCTTCTATTGGGGCCCGCTTCAAGTCTACCGCGATATCCCTGACGTCCGTCCGTATCTGTTGTTGCTTGGTCTCATTGTTGTCGTCTGGGGAGTTGCGTTTAAGGTCTTCGGGTTGTATCGGCCCAAGCGTATCTCCTCGCGGCTTGCCGAGGTCACGGATATTGCCAAGGCCTGCACCCTCGCGGTCTTGATTCTCATTGCGGCGACGTTCTTTCTCAAGCAGTTTGAGTTCTCGCGTATTGTCATTGCCTGTTTTTGGGTCTTCAGCATCGTGTCGGTCAGCCTTGTCAGGAGCAGCTTCCGCGAACTTCTCCGCGTTACCAGACGCAGTGGCTACAATCTCCGCCATGTCCTGATCGTCGGCGAAGGGGCGTTGGCGCGAAAGGTCGCAGAAAAGATCCAGGCCCGTCCGGAATTGGGGTTTCGCATCAGGGGGTTCCTGGCCGGAGATCCGAATATGGTTGGGCGACAGGTTGACGGACTGAGCGTTCTTGGCACCTATGAGCAGGCTGGGGAACTGGCGGAAGCGCTGTCGATCGATCGAGTGTTCATCGCCATTCCGTTGGAGGCCTACGGGCGAATGGAGGCGATTCTTCGGACTCTGGAGGACGGGACTGCCGCCGTCAACGCCGTACCGGATCTCCACCAGTATGTCACGTTGCGCGGCGGGGTGGAAGAGTTCGACGGCCTGCCCCTCATCAGCCTGCAAGACTCGCCCCATTACGGATGGAACCAGGTCGGTAAGAGGGCACTGGATATTGTACTGTCTGGTGCAGCCATCCTGATCACCGGGCCGCTGCTGCTCCTGCTCGCAGCGATCATCAAATTGACGTCGTCCGGTCCGGTTCTGTACCGTCAGGAGCGTATGGGCCTCGACGGTAGAACCTTCCAGATGTTGAAGTTCCGGTCGATGCGGAACGACGCTGAAGAGGAGACCGGACCGGTGTGGGCCGCGCGAGATGACGAGCGCCGAACGGGGGTTGGCGCCTTGCTCCGTCGGACATCGCTGGATGAACTGCCGCAACTGGTGAATGTGCTGAAAGGTGAGATGAGTCTGGTTGGCCCCCGACCGGAGCGGCCGGTCTTTATCGAGGAGTTCCGGAAGCGGATTCCCCGGTATATGCTTCGACACATGGTGAAGGCCGGAATCACCGGGTGGGCCCAGGTCAACGGGTGGCGGGGTGACACCTCACTCGAGAAACGGTTGGAGTGCGACCTGTTCTACATTGAGAACTGGTCGCTCGTATTCGATCTGAGGATTCTTTGGCTCAG
>JAHFDH010000069.1:0-9266 GCA_023249055.1 Candidatus Methylomirabilota bacterium | reverse complement strand
CCGGGTGGGCCCAGGTCAACGGGTGGCGGGGTGACACCTCACTCGAGAAACGGTTGGAGTGCGACCTGTTCTACATTGAGAACTGGTCGCTCGTATTCGATCTGAGGATTCTTTGGCTCAGCTTTTTGAAGGGGTTCATCCATAAGAATGCCATATAAGCAGCAGGGAAGCTATTAGCCATCAGCTATCAGCAGTGATGGGACCGTTTTTGGCTGACGGCTGGTAGCTGACCGCTTACTGCAGCCGCAGCGTAAAGATTCCAAAGGAGATCTCATGAAGGTACTGGTGACGGGGGGAGC
Source organism: Candidatus Methylomirabilota bacterium (assembly GCA_023249055.1). Classification (GTDB taxonomy): domain Bacteria; phylum Methylomirabilota; class Methylomirabilia; order Methylomirabilales; family Methylomirabilaceae; genus Methylomirabilis. The sequence goes on along the minus strand of JAHFDH010000069.1, from coordinate 8,967 downwards.
CGGTTTTATTGGATCACATGTTGTGGACGCCCTGGTAAAGGCGAGCCATGACGTAGTTGTCGTGGACGACCTCTCGATGGGGAAACGAGAGCAGGTTCATCCTGCGGCGCGCTTTTACCGAGTGGACATTCGTGACCGTCAGGCCCTTGAGGAGATCTTTCGCATCGAGCGACCGGAGGTGGTCAACCATCATGCGGCCCAGGGTAACCTGCGCCGGTCGATGAGCGAACCGTCGTTCGATGCCTCCGTTAATATCGTCGGGTCGCTGAATTTACTTGAGCTTGCGCTTACCTACAAGACAAGAAAGTTTGTAAATATTTCGTCGGGGGGAGCGGTGTACGGTGAACCCCGTCGGCTGCCCGTTGACGAACTTCATCCGATCTGTCCGATGTCCGCATACGGGGTGAGTAAGTATGCCGTCGAACAGTACCTGCGCTTGTTCGAAGGGTCCGGGCTGGATTATACGATCCTGCGGTATGCTAACGTCTACGGGCCGCGGCAGGACCCCACCGGTGAGGCCGGTGTTGTGGCGATCTTCAGTCGTCAGATGCTTGCCGGCGAGCGCCCAACGATTTTCGGCGACGGTAGCAAGACCCGGGATTACGTCTATGTTGGCGACGTTGTTGCCGCAAACCTCTTGGTAATGGCAGAGAAGCGGGTTTCTGGCCGAAGCTATAATATAGGTCTGGGGCGCGAGGTGAGCGATCGGCAGATCTTTGAGCTGGTGCGGAGCGCGGTTGGCGCCACAGTAGAGCCGATTCTGGCATCCAAACGACCTGGAGAGATCGATAGAATCTGTCTGGATGCCTCCCTGGTCAAAGCAGAGTTGGATTGGGAGCCGACCGTGTCTCTCGAGAAGGGAATGGCTCAGGCCGTAGCATTTTATCGGGGGTCGGCGCTGTAGCGGAGGAGAAAGAGTTTGAAATTTCTCACGATTTCCGCTATTCTCACACCCAGTAAACCGTTGAACGCTCACCGATTCACAAGTCTTCTCCAGGGAGTACCGCGATTCAATATCGACAGATTGTGGCCCATTTTCCCAGAAAGCAGCTCCTTGTCCTGGGTGATATCATGGTGGACGAGTATATCTGGGGGAGCGTGTCGCGGCTTTCTCCGGAGGCCCCGGTTCCGGTCGTGGAGGTACAAGCCGAGAGTTTTCGTCTGGGGGGTGCAGGCAATGTGGCTGCCAACATCCGATCCTTGGGCGGCAGGGCCATGCTGGTCGGGGTGGTCGGCAACGATCTGCCTGGGGAACGCCTCATTCATCAGATTGAGGCTGCCGGGGTCAAAAGCGACGGGCTGGTGGCAGACCGCGCACGTCCGACTACCATAAAAACCCGAGTGGTAGCGGGAAGCCAACAGATCGTCCGGTTCGACCGGGAGAGCATGTCGGACCTCTCGAAGGAAGTGGAGGATCGGGTGCTTGAGCAGGTCGCGAAGCGACTTGCCGATGCGGATGCTGTACTCATCTCGGATTACGCCAAGGGAGTGATCAGCAAGCGGGTGGCCCGTCAGGTCCTCGCGCACGCGCGACGCAGCCGGAAAATTGTCGTCGTCGATCCGAAAGTGCATCACTTTCCCCTTTACAAGGGGGCCACAGTGATCACCCCCAACCATCATGAGGCCTTAGCCTTCGCTCATCTGCCTGCATGGGGGCAACAGGATGTGCTTGTCGTTGCGGGAAGAGAGCTGCTTCGGAAACTTGAGGTTAAGGCCATCTTGGTGACCCGAGGAGAGGCGGGGATGTCACTCTTTGAGGATGGGCGGGTGACGCATATCCCGGCAGTTGCGAAAGAGGTCTATGATGTGACGGGGGCCGGGGATACCGTGTTGGCAGCTCTTGCCCTGGCTATGGCCTCCGGTGCCTCCCTGCAAGAGGCAGCCGTCATCGCCAACCACGCCGCCGGTGTTGTAGTGGGGAGGGCGGGTACGGCAACCGTCAGCCGTGAGGAGTTACTTGAAGCACTTAAGGATAGGGTGTAGTAAAGATCTCCCGGATTGTCCTCTCAACCCTGCACCCGACACCCTACCCCCTATACCCTACACCCTGACTGTGAGAAGCAAGTAATGGCGACCAAATTCATCTTTGTGACTGGTGGAGTATTGTCATCGCTCGGGAAGGGGTTAGCCTCCGCATCCATTGGCTGTTTGCTGGAAAGCCGCGGCTTCAAGGTGACCATACTGAAATGCGATCCCTACATCAACATCGATCCCGGGACCATGAACCCCTTCCAGCATGGGGAGGTCTTTGTGACCGATGATGGCGCCGAGGCCGATCTTGACCTGGGTCATTACGAGCGGTTTACCGACCATGTGATGACCAAATGGAACAATGTGACTGCGGGGCAGATCTACCATTCGGTCATCACGAAAGAGCGGCGCGGGGACTATCTGGGCGCGACCGTTCAGGTCATCCCGCATATCACCGACGAAATCAAGCGCGCGATTCACCGCGTAGCGGCGGGCGTAGATGTGGTTATCGTTGAGGTCGGCGGGACGGTCGGCGATATCGAGAGTCTGCCGTTCCTTGAGGCGATCCGGCAGTTCAGGGGCGATGTCGGGCGAGAGAACGTGTTGTATATCCACCTGACGTTGGTTCCGTATATTGCGCCTGCCGGTGAGTTGAAGTCGAAGCCGACCCAGCACAGCGTAAAAGAGCTGCTTCAGATCGGGATTCAACCGGATATCCTGCTGTGCCGGACGGATCGGCTCCTTCCCAAAGAGCTGAAAGCGAAGGTTGCGCTATTCTGCAACGTCTCCGAAAAGGCGGTCATCACCGCGAAGGATGTCAACAATATCTATGAGGTACCGCTGGTCCTGCGCAGTGAAGGGCTGGATACCATCATTGCCCAGATGCTGAGTCTGCCGCATACCGAGGCCGATCTGAGCGCCTGGGAGGCTATCGTTCGGAACGTAAAGGAATCCGCGACCAGCGTCACGATCGCGGTCGTCGGGAAATACCTTGAGCTCAAGGACTCGTATAAAAGCCTGACTGAGGCCATCGTCCACGGCGGCATCGCCAACGACTGCCAGGTTCATATCAAGGCAGTGGATGCGGAGATGGTGGCGCGCGACGGCCCAAAAGCGCATCTGGATGATGTTGCGGGTATCTTAGTTCCGGGGGGCTTTGGAAGTCGGGGGGTTGAGGGGAAGGTTGCGGCGATCGCCTTTGCCCGCGAAGAGCGAATCCCGTTCTTTGGGATTTGTCTGGGAATGCAGTGCGCGGTCATCGAATTTGCCAGGCACGTATGCGATCTACGGGGCGCGAATAGCCGCGAGTTTGACCCACACTCTCCTCACCCGGTCATCGATCTCATGCCTGAACAGCGAGGGATCACGAGCTTAGGAGGGACTATGCGGCTGGGGGCGTACCCGTGCCGAATCGTCGTGCCGTCTGTCGCTCATCAGGCCTACAGGACCACAGAGATCAGCGAACGTCACCGTCATCGCTACGAAGTCAACAACGACTATCGGGACATTCTGGAACGCCATGGCATGCGACTGAGCGGGTTTTCACCCGACAATATGCTGGTGGAGATGATCGAGCTTCCGGATCACCCGTGGTTCGTCGGCGGACAATTCCACCCCGAGTTCAAATCGCGTCCTAAGCAACCTCACCCGCTGTTTCGTGAGTTCATTAAGGCTTCGCTCATGCGACAGGAGGCCGGGGTCTAGGGTGGCGGGTAAAGGGTCCAGGCATGATTAACGCCCAACCCCTGTACCCCATAGCGCCCACCAAGCAGGTGCAGATCGGGCAGTTGACGCTTGGTGGCGGAGCGCCGCTTCTCCTGGTTGCCGGTCCGTGTGTTATCGAAAGCGAGGACCACCTGCTCCGGGTCGGCGAGGCGATCAGGACGGTCTGTGAAACGCGCCGAGTTCCCTTCGTCCTGAAGTCTTCTTACGATAAGGCGAACCGGTCGTCGGGTCGTTCATTCCGCGGTCCGGGTTTGGAGGAAGGGCTGCGCATCCTGGAGCGGGTCAAGGCGAAGTTGGACGTACCAGTCATCTCTGATGTTCATGATACACATCAGGTGTCGGCCGCAGCTCAGGTGCTGGATATTCTTCAGATCCCGGCCTTTTTGTGTCGGCAGACCGATCTGCTTACCGCTGCTGCGAGGTCAGGCAAGCCGGTGAATGTCAAGAAGGGGCAATTCCTCTCGCCATGGGATGCTGGCCATATTGTTGAGAAGCTGAAATCTGCCGGTTCGAAGGGGATCGTGCTGACGGAACGGGGGAGCAGCTTCGGGTATAACAACCTGGTGGTGGACATCCGTTCGCTCCCGATTATGCGCAGCTTCGGCTATCCGGTCCTGTTCGATGTCACCCACAGTGTACAACTGCCTGGCGGCGCAGGCGATGCCTCGGGAGGGCAGTCGGCATTGATCCCGTACCTCGCCCGAGCGGCTGTGGCGGCAGGGGTCGATGGGCTCTTTATGGAAGTCCATCCCGATCCTGCCAATGCGCCGAGCGACGGTCTCGCGATGCTCCGGCTCGATGCGCTTCCGGGACTTCTGAACCAGTTGCTGGAGGTTCAGCGGGCGGTCGCGCCGTACCTCAATGAGGACAGGGTATAGGGGACAGGGTATAGGGGACAGGGAAAAACCACCATCAACTGTCTTCCGGATTTCCACCTGCTTTTCATTCCCAACCCCCAACCCCAACCGCCATTGTTGTGAACGATATGCCAACCCCCTGGCAACAGTTCCTTCGGGTGCTCCGGTGCGCTGCTCCCTACCGGACGCGGATTATCCTTGCCGTTGTCTCCCTGATCCTCATCGCCGTCCTCAATGCGGTTTCTATCGGTTCCCTCCAGCCGATCTTCGACGGACTCTTCGCCGCGGAGGGTGTCGGATCAGGGATCAGTCTTCCTGATCCGATCAGGGCACTGCTTGGGCCGCGGCTGATCCGATTCCAGGCATTCCTCCAGGCTCATCGGATCAGTATTCTTACCTTTATCGGTGGGGCTCTCTTCTTCATCTTTCTAGCAAAAGGCGCGCTTATCTACATCCAGCAACTGCAACTACGGTATGTGGCCGAGGGGATTGAACGGGACATCCGAAACGATCTGTATGCGCATCTACACACGCTGTCTCTCGACTTTTTCACCCGCCGTTCAACAGGCGAGATCATGTCCCGTCTCAACTCGGATGTCGAACGGCTTGGCGACGCGTCGACCGAGCTCTTCCGTAACGCCCTCAGGGAGCCGTTCAACATCATCGGGCTCATCGCATTGCTGTTTCTGATCAAGTGGCAGCTTGCGCTCCTGTCGTTGCTCGTCTTGCCGGTGGCGATCCTGCCGATTGTGAAGTTTGGTTCCAAGATCCGTCGCAGAGGAACCCTGGTCCAGGAAGGGCGCGCCGAGTTGAACACGATCTTGCAAGAGACGATTTCCGGCGTCAGGATCGTGAAGGCTTTTGGTATGGAAGAGTATGAGCGGCAACGGTATCGGTACGCCAGCGAGCAGCTCTTCAACGCCGTCATGCGGATCGCCAAAGTCGATGCGCTGACCTCCCCGGTCCTCGAGGTGCTCGGGTCCGTGGGCATTGTTGTTGCGATCTGGGTCGGCGGCTATCTCGTATTCTCCAAGAGCCTGACCCCTGGGGCGTTTATGGCGTTCCTTGGGGCGCTGGCATCCCTCTATCAACCTGTCAAGCGGATCAGCCAGATCAATAATAATATTCAGCGCGGGATGGCTGGCGCCGCGCGCGTCTTTGAGATCATGGACCTCCGTTCCGATGTTGTGGAACGGTCGAATGCCGTGACGCTCGGCCGGATGCAGGAAGGGATTCGGTTCCATAACGTGTCCTTCGCATATGGACCCGAACGGGCAGTGCTGCGCGGCGTCAGTTTCGGGGCCAAGCTGGGTGAGATCGTCGCAGTCGTCGGCAGCAGCGGGGCCGGGAAGAGCACTATGGTCAACCTCATCCCGCGCTTTTATGATCCGACAGAGGGGGTCATTACTATCGATGGGGTCGATATCATGCGGGCAACCCTATCGTCGTTGCGCGCGCAGATGGGGATCGTGACCCAGGAGACGATCTTGTTCGATGACACCATCTTGAACAATATAGCCTATGGGCAGCGTGATGTCGCGGCAGATCTCGTTGTGGAGGCGGCCAGAGTTGCCAACGCCGGCGAGTTCATTGACGCTCTCCCGGCGCGATACGAGACCAGGATCGGCGAACGGGGTGTGCGCCTGTCCGGCGGCGAGAAGCAGCGGATCGCTATCGCGAGGGCTATCCTGAAGAATCCGCCCATCCTGATTCTGGATGAAGCCACGTCGGCGCTTGATGCGGAGTCGGAGCGGCTGGTCCAGGAGGCGCTGGATCGGCTGATGCAGAATCGGACGACCTTTGTGATCGCGCACCGGCTGTCCACCGTGATTCGGGCCGACAAAATTCTGGTGCTGGACGGCGGGTGCTGTGCCGAGCAGGGGACGCATCCGGAGCTGATGGCGCTGGGCGGGATCTATTGCCGGCTGTACAATACACAGCTTGCTCGCGCCTGAGGCAACGATGGCTGATCTCACCGCAACGATCATTACCTTCAATGAGGAGCAGAATATCCAAGCGTGTCTGGAGAGTCTGACGTGGGTGAAGGAGATCGTGGTGGTGGACTCGGGCAGCTCGGATGGCACCCTGAAAATCTGCCGAGGCTATACTGATAAGGTCTTTCTCAACCAGTGGCCAGGCCACGTGCAGCAGAAAAATGTCGCAATCTCGCTGGCCACCCATGATTGGATCCTGAGCATTGATGCCGACGAACGGGTGCCAGTGGAACTCCGAGAGGCTATTGAACGCGAGTTGTCCGTGCCTTGCCATGCCGGGTACGGCATCACCCGCAGGAACTACTTCCTTGGACGTTGGATGCGACACGGGGGGTGGTACCCCGATCGAGTTCTTCGCCTGTTTGACCGGCGGAAAGGGCAGTTCGGAGGCCTGAATCCTCACGACCGTGTCGTCATTTCTGATGGCTCCGTTGGTGTCATCGATGGTCATCTGATTCACCTGACCTATCGAGACTTCTCACAGTACCTCCGAAAACAGGATTGGTATACAGGGATCTCCGCAGGGGGGCTGGTGAGCAGGGGCCGTCGTCCGGGATCGGTTACTAGTACAGAGCTGGTGCTGCGAGCGCTGGTGAAGTTCGTGCAGGTCTATCTGCTCAAGCGAGGTTTCCTCGATGGGATGCATGGATTGATCGCTGCGGTTGGTGCCGCGTATTTCAATTTCATCAAATATGCGAAGGTCTGGGAGCTAGGGGCGCACGCCGAATCGACGCTCCGGTCGGAGGAGCGCCGGTATGATGAGACAACCCTGGAGACCCCGATCATCGGTGGGGCGGGCGGGATCATGCGGAATCCGATCGATCATTTCACCGGCCTGACCATTCACCAGCGGCTCAGAGAGATCGACGTTCAGACAGCCTTCACGGCTCGGAAAATAATGGTCAAGCACCCACGAATCGGCTGGTCAGACGTCACCCTGCGTCCCACCGTCACGTTTTTCAAGATCTATCTTCTTAAGCAAGGTTTCCGCGATGGTCTGCACGGGCTCGTCTATGCCACGCTCGCCAGCTTCTACACCTTCGTTCGTTACACGAAAGCCTGGGAGCTCCTGAGAGAGGGGCATCTCTCCGTCAAAGCGGACAACCTGTTCGATTGATGTCACTCAATATACTATTTCTTCATGGTCTTACGGCAGTCGTCGGTGGCGCGGAGCGCGATCTCCTTCTCATGACGCGCCAATTGCCCGACTGTGGGGTTACCCCTTTCGTAGGTTGTCCTAGGGAGGGGCCGCTCGTCCAAGAGCTGGCCAAACAGGGGACAAAAGTTATCGCGTTAGATTTTCCGCCGTGGCGGAAGCCGCGGTTTTTCGCGTCCCGGCTGCCTGCAATCTACCGCCTCTACCAAGTAATTGCCAGAGAGGGAATTCATCTGATGCATATCAATGAGATGTGGTGGACGCCCCTTGGGTATTGTGCTGCGAGGTTGGCAGGGATCCCCAGTGTCGCTCACATCCGGCAGGAAGTAGAGGCGAGACGCGTCCGACAGTACTGGTTGCGGTACCCGACTCGGGTGATCGCAGTTTCAAAGGCGGTCAGCACAGTCCTGGAACGGGCAGAGGTGAAGCCCTCCAACCTCATGGTGCTCTATACTGGCGTGGATCTCCAGGCCGCTCAGGCCTCCCTGATGACCAACGGCGACGTGATTGGGGGCATTCATCATCGCTACCGAATGGATCAGAACAGTCCGGTGATCGGCACTGTCGCGCACCTATTTCCCCGCAAAGGGCACGAGTATCTGATTCAGGCAGTATCCCAGGTCCGGCAGGCGTTCCCCACCATCAGGTGTCTGATTGTCGGGGAAGGAGATCCGGCGTATGCCGCTGAACTCCGCGCGCTGGCAGGTAGCCTCGGGCTCCACGAGCAGATCATCTTTACCGGCTTTCAAGACTCCGTCTATCCGTATCTTGAGTCCATGGATGTTTTTGTGCTGCCTTCTGTTATGGAGGGGTTTGGGATCGTGCTGCTTGAAGCGATGGCCATGGGCAAGCCAGTCGTGGCAAGTTGTGTGGGGGGGATTCCAGAGGTGGTAGACGATGGGGTTACCGGACTCTTGGTCCCTCCACGGGATTCGTCAGCTATGGCCGACGCGGTGATCCGCCTGTTGCGCAACCGGCAGATGCGTCAGGAGATGGGAGATGCCGGGATCCGAAGGGTGCGGAGCCAATTCAGCGTTGAGCAGATGAGTCGGACTCTTCAGGAACTGTACCGCTCGTTGTTGAGCGGTTCGCCTCGCGCGGGTCAATCACCCATATGATCGCCCCAGAGCGCGAACGTTGGATAAGGCGGGGTGAGCAGGGTGTGTTCGTCTTCACCCTCCTGGCCATTTTCTTCATCCCGATTTCCGAGTCGGCGAAGAATATCGCGGTCGTGGGAGCGCTGACGCTGTGGGCGATGACGATG
>JAHFDH010000068.1 GCA_023249055.1 Candidatus Methylomirabilota bacterium | reverse complement strand
TTCGTGATCGGCCCTCCGTTCGCCAGCATCCCCTGAATCATTGTGTGCGCATGGTAGTGCATTGCGCACTTGACCGCGTAGGTCTGTAGCACATCCGGCTCGGGTCGCCGTCTCAGGACCGCCAACATGCGCCGTAGGTACTCGCGCCGCAATGACGGGTCTGGAACCTGGCGCATCAGCCTGCCGACGATCACTGCGGCCTCGGTGAGAAGCCGCAAATTAAGCATGAGTCGGGCTACCGGATGCGCTCGCTGGTATCGGATGCGTGTCTGCTGCTGACATAGATGCGCATCGAGGTACAACGCGTCTAGCCGTCCAAAATAGGCGTCCGGATCGTTCAGGTCCCGCAAAAGTGAGACATAGCCAGCACACATAGCTTCGCGATCGAGTTTGAGTGGGATGACGTTGGTTCCATACGCCGGCTCATCTGCGAGATCGAGCCGGCCTTCGGCGGCGAGGCGTGCGTGCAGCGGCGTCTTCGGAATGGCCGTCAGCATGCCTACCATTGCGTTGCTGATACGTGCCTCACGCATAAATTGGCGCTGCGCATCGAAAATGCTCTCATCATCGCTGTCGAAGCCGAGGATCATCCCGCCCCATACCTCCATCCCAGCGGCCTGGATCCGGTGAATCTTATCGAGTAGGGTTCCGCCTCCTTGGCGGAGGTTCTGCAATTTCTTGGTCTCGCGCAGCGCCGCCTCGTTCGGCGTCTCGATACCCACGAAGACCGTGTCGATGTTGGCATCAATCATCATCTGCATTAACTCGGCGTCGTCCGCAAGATCAAGTGACGCCTGGGTGAAGAAGCTCATCGCATATCCGTTCCCCTCCTGCCAGGCGGCGAGGTCGCGCAGTACGGGCTTGATCGCCTTCTTGTTGCCGACCAGGTTGTCATCGACGATGAAGGCGTCGCGCTTGCCGTGGCCGAGCAGCGATTCGATCTCCGCGATTACCTGCGCGCTTGTCTTCAGGCGCGGCTGGCGGCCGAAGGTGACGATGATGTCGCAGAACTCACAGGTGAACGGACAACCGCGAGAGAACTGCACACTTCCGAACGCATACTGGTCCATCTGCAGCAGATCAAAGCGAGGTGTCGGCACGGTCGACATATCCGTCTGCCCACCTTGTTCATAACGCCTTTTGTGTTGCCCAGCGGCCCACTCCAGAAGGAAGCGCGGCCAAGTCTCTTCCGCCTCACCAACGAAGATAACGTCGGCGAGTGCGCCGAAATAGTCCTCCCGTACCGTGATCCACGGACCTCCAACAACCGTAAAGGCGCCGCGCTGCTTCAACTCAACCAGGATCGTCCGCATGCGTTGTCGTTGCACGATCATCCCGGTAATGCCAACGATGTCGGCGCTCGCGCAGCGCTCAAAGTCGACCGGTTCGACGTTCTCGTCAATGATGGTGATATGGTGCTCGCCGGGTGTTAGCGCCGCTAACACCGGCAAGCCGGCGACCGGAACAATCGCCTTCGATCCCAGTATAGGAAGTGCGTACTCTAGCCCCCAGTACGAGGTTTCAAAGCGCGGGTTGATCAAAACGATATCGGCCATGGACGCCTCGCCTCCGTACCGACCGCTCCTCCCCCTATTCGCCCCAGTTACCAATCGGGGTGGAGATCGGGCCGCTGCTTGAGCGCCTCCGCCAACGGCGTCATCAAACGTTCCTTTCCGTACACAAAGCCGTCCCGCTCGTAGGAGGCAAGCTCGTACTGTTTGCCCAGTACAATCGCCTCCTCGGGGCAGGCTTCCTCACAGTAACCGCAAAAGATGCAACGCAGCATGTGGATCTTATACACCTTGGCGTAGCGCTCACCCTTGGAGTGGCGCTCCTGCTCGGTGTTCTCGGCCGCCTCGACATAGATCGCATCGGCCGGACAGGCGACTGCGCACAGTTCGCAGCCCACACACCGCTCCATCCCATCGTCGTTCACCACCAGCATGTGCAGACCGCGGTAGCGAGGCGCAAGCGAAAGCCGCTCTTCCGGATAGGAGACCGTCACCGGCTTCCGGAAGATATGCTTGAATGTGGTCGCCATCCCCTTGACAATCTCGGTAATCATTGTAGCCACCCCAGACGCGCCACACGCGACATCCCTATGCCGCCCGGTGCCAGGGGAGATGGAAGAGGCCTTGCTTGCTCGGCCGCTCCTTGGCAATCTTTTCCTGCAGCAGCATGATCCCGTGGATCAACTGCTCAGGTCTTGGCGGACAGCCCGGTACGTAGACATCAACCGGTACGATCTGGTCTACACCCTGAACGATGGTATAGGTGTTGAAGATGCCGCCACACGATGCGCACGCGCCCATCGCGATCACCCACTTTGGCTCGGGCATCTGATCGTAGATCCTTCTGAGGACTGGAGCCATCTTGCGGCTCACGCGACCGGCCACAATCATCAGGTCGGACTGGCGCGGCGATCCACGAAAGACCTCGGCCCCGAATCGAGCCAGATCGAAACGCGACGCGCCAGTTGCCATCATCTCAATCGCGCAGCAGGCAAGCCCGAAGCTTGCCGGCCAGATCGATGACTTCCTCGCCCAATTGACCAGGCTGTCGAGGGTCGTCAGAAGCAGACCCCGTTCGAATTCCTGTTCCTCCTCCTTCGTGGGAGGGATGTGGTTATCAGTTATCTGCAACATTGCACTGTTGTGCCCCCAAGCCATCAGCGCTCAGTTATCAGCAAAAATGATCCCGCTGAAAGCTGGCAGCTAGACGCTGTTTTCTCAGCATGTGCGGAGACTCCACTGCGTGTCCTTGACGTCGATCCCGTCACGCGCCATCTCATACAACGGCGACAGCGCCCGCAGGCGGTTGACATTCTCTATCACACGGGCGGCAACATAGTCTACTTCTTCCTCGGTATTCGACCGGCCGAGGCCGAAACGGATGCTGGCATGTGCCAACTCTGCATTCAAACCGATCGCCAGCAGGACGTACGAGGGCTCAACCGTCGCGCTGGTGCAGGCCGAACCGGAAGAGACCGCGATCCCTTTCAGCGCCATCAGCAATGACTCGCCTTCGACAAATTCAAACGCAATATTCAGGTTGCCGGGAAGGCGCTCGGTCGGATGACCGTTGAGGCGCAGGTAGTCAAGCCCGGACCAGAGCTCGCTCCGCAACCGCTCGCGAAGCGCACGCAGTCGCACTGGCTGGGTCTGAAGCTCGCGCTCGGCGAGGGCACAGGCCGCGCCAAACCCGACGCATCCTGGGACATTGAGCGTCCCGGAACGGCGGCCTTTCTCGTGGCCGCCGCCATCCATCTGGGGGATCAGCCTGACGCGAGGCTTGGTCATTCGTACATAGAGCGCGCCTGCTCCCTTGGGACCATAGCATTTGTGCGCCGACGCCGAGAGGAGATCGACCTGCCAGTCGTCTACCGAAAACGGAAGTTTACCGACGAACTGCGCGGCGTCGGTATGGAACAGCACGCCATGACGTTTCGCGATCCGTCCAATCTCGGCGATAGGTTGCAGCGTGCCGATTTCGTTGTTCGCCGCCATGATGGAAATAAGGATCGTGTCCCGCCTGATCGCGCGCTCGACGTCTGCCGGATCGACCCGTCCGCTATTGTCCACGGGAAGGTAGGTGACCTGGTAGCCTTCTCGCTCGAGGCGCCTGCAGGTGTCGAGGACAGCGTGATGCTCGATCCCAGAGGTGACGATATGCCGGCCCTTCTCCTGGTAGGCTGCGGCTACCCCTTTAATCGCGAGATTATTCGCCTCCGTGGCGCCGCTCGTCCAGACGATCTCTGCCGGCTTGCAGCCGAGCAGATGCGCGACCTGTGCGCGGGCCTGCTCTACCGCCTCCTCGGCCACCCAGCCAAATGAGTGGCTCCGAGAGGCCGGATTGCCGAACAGCTCGCAGAAGTACGGACGCATCGCCTCGAACACCTCTGAAGCGACAGGCGTCGTCGCCAGATGATCCATGTAGATGGGAAGTATCACTGTCATATGCGTCTGTTGCGTCTACCGCGTCCCTGGAATCCGCCAGCTACGAGGGCTTGAATCATAGCCTGACGTTTCACCTGGACGTACTGACTGCTCAATTGTATCTAGTGTAAGAATACTATTATACGACGGTGAATTCAACGTTGATCTCGCCATCCTCGTCTGCTTCCAGCCTATGCTCCAAACTTCTTGAATCTCAGCGCGTTGGCCATTGCCAGCGGTATCAGATCGATCGCTCGTATGGTGCCCAAGGACCCATGGGCGCACTCTCGCTCCGTAAATCTGCTGATCCCGCTCGAACGCGACCATCGCGACCAGAGCAGAAAGGGAACCGGATGCCAGCTATGGCTTTTCAGAACAGCCGGCGTCGAATGGTCGCCGGTCACGATCAAGACATCAGGGCGCAACGCCAGAACATCAGGGATGCGTCGATCGACCTCTTCCAGTGCGGCCACCTTCGCGTAAAAGTCGCCGTCCTCGCCGGCTCGATCGGTCCCCTTAAAATGGACGTAAAAGAAATCGTACTGATCGTAGTTGGCTGACACGGTTCGGAGTTCCTCGTTCAGGTCAGCACAAAAGGGCAACGCCTCCATCCCCACAAGTTTGGCGAGACCGCGGTACATCGGATAACAGGTGATCGCCGCCGCGCGGAGCCGCAGCAGTTCCGGAAACGCCGGCAGCGTTGGCGGCAAGGCAAAGCCCCTGAGCAGGATCATATTGGCCGGATGCTCTTCCTTGAGTATTCCGCGGGCCTGTTCCACGAATTGATTCACCAGTGCGGCCGTCCGTTCCGCTCCTGAACCGATACCCGTTACCGCAAGCGGTCGCTCGCCTATAGCCTGAGGATCGGAGTCGGAGAGGGCATCGGAGAGCCCCTCCCCTCGAAATACAGCGACAAACCGATGCTCCTTGACGGGCCGCACAATGATCTCTACCCCCTCGATCCGGATCTGATCGAGTTGACGACACAACCGCTCACAGGTCTCAGTCGTAATTCGACCGGCACGCCGGTCTGTAATCCTGCCCTCTTCATCCAGCGTGCAGAAGTTGCCCCGACTCGCCACATCGCCGGGACGAAGTTCCAGATCGATGCCGCAGGCCTCAAGAACCCCCCGTCCGATCTGGTATGTCAACGGATCATAGCCGAAGAGGGCGAGATGCCCCGGCCCGCTGCCGGGGATAATCCCGGGACCCACCATATCAATAAGACCGCAAAGGGAACGAGCGGCAAGCGCATCAAGGTTGGGGAGATTCGCGACCTCCATTTCACTCAGACCATCCGCCTCTCTCGGCAGACCCCCCAACCCATCAGCCACAAACAGCACAATCTTCGAGGACGAGGGAATGGCCAGTTGGTTGACAAGCGTCAGATCCATGAAGGTGTCGCCTCCAGACAGTGCGGCCCTGACAAAGCGCCGAGGACAACCGGATAGGTGGTCAAAACAGGAGGACCTCCACAACTTCTCCCTTTTCGAGGAGGTCCACATTGGCAGGAATCTCAATATAGCCTTCTGCGTCAGCCATCGAGGTGATGGCGCCCGACTCTTTGAAGACCGGAACAACCTCCCCGCCATCGAGGCGGACAGGCAAATATTGGTGCCGCCCGATAGTCGAGGTGTATCGACGGGCCATCGGCGCCTTCAATGAGGCGAGCGCGCGCGCGCCAAGTCTTGACATCTTCCGAAGCGCGGGTGCCAGAATCCCATACCCGTTGGTCAGACATGACGTGGGATAGCCAGGCATCCCGATCAACAGATGGCCTTCCACAATTCCGCACAGGGTCGGTTTCCCGGGCTTGACGGCAATACCGTGAAACTTGATCTCCCCCATCCGCTGGATCGCCTCGACCATCATGTCCCGCTCGCCGACAGAGCTGCCTCCCGACAGGACGATGAGGTCGTACGCGAGGGCCTCTCGGATCGTCGAGATCGCCGATTCCAATGTATCCTTCATGATCGGGAAGATGTGCGGGAGGCCGCCGTTCTCGCTGATGAGCGCAGACAGCGTATACGAGTTGATGTCGTAGATCTTTCCGGGACTCAGAAGGTCTCCGGGCATGAGGATTTCGTTGCCGGAAGGAATGACCGCAACCGCAGGCTTCTGATAGACCGCAACCTTTTGGAACCCAAGGGCAGCCAGCACGCCGATCTTACTCGGGTCCAGGCGCATCCCGCGCTGAAGGACGCGGCTTCCCGACCTGATGTCCTCGCCCATCGGCGAGGCATGCTGCTGCGGATAGACCGGCTTGTAGACTCTTACCTTGGTCCCGTCCAGCTCCGTATCTTCCACCATCACGACGGCGTCCGCGCCATCGGGCATCGGGGCGCCAGTCGCCACCTGGATGCAACTCGCCGGGCGAACGCTGAGACGAGCGGACTCTCCAGCGTGAATGACCTCGATGAGTTCCAGAATCCTGGGTGAAAAGTTGCCCGCGCCGAACGTATCCTCTGCCCTGACGGCATACCCGTCCATGGCCGCCCGAGCAAAGGGCGGCACATCCATCGAGGCGCAGACCTCTTCAGCCAGAACCCGGCCTACCGCCTCAAGCAGCGTCACCTGCTCGGTCCGCTCTATCGGCTGGGCGGCGTCCATGACGATCCGCATCCCCGCCTCCAGGTCGAGGAGCGCCTTCATCGGTTTCATTGCCATAGGTCTGCCCTTCGCATTCAGCTATCAGCGGTCAGCAATCAGCCATGGGAGAGGAAGACACCAGTAGCTGCCTTCCTACCCCTCGTTCTCCAGATACCGCTCGGCATCCAGAGCAGCCATACACCCCGATCCGGCTGCGGTCACGGCCTGCTTGTAGACATGGTCCTGCACATCGCCCGCAGCAAAGACACCGGGCACGCTGGTCAACGTCCCGTTGTGCGTGACGATATAGCCTCGCTGGTCCATCTCCAACTGTCCCGCGAACAGCTTCGTATTGGGGGAATGCCCGATCGCAACGAATACCCCGTCGCACGCGAGTGTCTCTAGTGAGGACGAACCATCAACTCGGGTTGTGATGCCGGTCACCTTCCCTTGCGACACATCAAGAATCTCCGTAACCGTCCGGTTCCACATGATCTCAATCTTCGGATTCGCGAAGGTCCGCTCCTGCATAATCTTCGACGCCCGAAGCTTGTCCCGTCGATGAATCAAGGTCACCTTCGTCGCGAACTTCGTCAGGAAGAGCGCCTCCTCCACGGCCGAGTCACCCCCGCCTACAATCGCCACCTGCTGATCCCTGAAAAAGAACCCATCGCACGTCGCGCAGGTCGAGACTCCATGTCCCAGCAGCTTGCGTTCCGATTCGAGCCCGAGCATATTCGCCGACGCGCCGGTCGCCACGATCAGCGCCCTGGTCTCATGCACGTCATCGTCAACCGTCAGGGTAAAGGGGTTTCTACTCACATCGGTAGTGGTGACATCTCCCTTCACAAACCTCGCGCCGAACCGCTCCGCCTGCTGCCGCATCCGGGAGATCAACTC
The DNA here is from genome assembly GCA_023249055.1 of Candidatus Methylomirabilota bacterium. Classification (GTDB taxonomy): domain Bacteria; phylum Methylomirabilota; class Methylomirabilia; order Methylomirabilales; family Methylomirabilaceae; genus Methylomirabilis. Next base: position 3,396 of record JAHFDH010000068.1, on the reverse strand, counting down.
CGGCCCCATGAGCCCATCCGCAAATCCCGGGTAGTTCTCCACCAGCGTCGTCAGAACCAACTGCCCGCCGGTCTCGTTCCCTTCGATGACGAGGGGGTGCAGATTGGCTCTGGCGGTGTACAAGGCCGCCGTCAGGCCCGCCGGACCCGACCCGAGAATGATCACCTCTTCCGCCGGAGTACCCATATCAGGCAGAGGGTGCCGCTGCGACCGCCTCTACCTTCTCTGGCTCGGGCTCCGGGGCCGGCGCCGGCGGCTTTTCTGGCGTCATCGGAGATGGGTAGAAGCGCTCTGCCGTCAGGGCCTTGATATCGAAGACCAGGCCGCTGCGCTCAGGGGCGCTCAGTTCGCCGATTCGAGTCCACATCGTAATGGCATCAAAGGGGCAGACCTCAACGCACAGATTACAGTACATGCAGAGGTTGTGGTCGATGGAAAAGGCGGACGGGTGGCGGTTCTTTCCCTTACCGGTGCCGGTCAGTTCGATGCAGCGGGTGGGGCAGATCCGAGCGCAGGCCTCACAGGCGGTGCACTTAAGCTGTCCGGTCGTCTCGTCGATTCTGAGCACATGGCGGTTCAGCGCGCGCAACGGCTGCGGCCGCTGCTCATCGGGATACTGAACTGTAATAGCGCGGGTGAACAGATACCGCAACGTCACCTTCATCGAACGAAGGATGCTCACGCTGCCGCCGAACAAATCTGAGAAGTAGCCTCCCATTGTCTCCCTCCTCAGGCCACCGCTAGGGGCTCGGGCAAGGTAGGCCGACCGCCCGGTTTCGCGCGCTCGCCGCGCATGATCTGCTCCTGGAGGGTCAGGATGCCAAAGATGAGCGCCTCAGGAGTAGGCGGACAGCCCGGGACATAGACGTCAACCGGAACAAGCAAGTCCACCCCCTTGACGACATGGTAGGCGTCGTAGTAGAAGGGGCCGCCGGAGATCGCGCAGGCGCCCATGGCAATCACCCACTTGGGATCGGGCATCTGCTCGTACAGCGTCTTGATGCGAGGCGCCATCTTCTCAGTCACGGTCCCGGCCACGATCATTACGTCGGACTGGCGCGGCGACGGGCGGAACACTCCCGCCCCCAAACGGTCAAGGTCAAAGCGGGAGGCGCCGGCGGCCATCATCTCAATTGCACAGCAGGCCAGACCGAAGGTCATCGGCCAGGGAGAGGATTTGCGAGCCCAGTTAAAGAGCCACTCGACACTTGTCGTAATGACGTTTGGCTCGATCTGTTTGTTATCGAACAACCCCATGAATTGTCTCCTTTACATTTCAGCGTTCAGCCGTCGGCCATCAGCAGCAACAGGTTCTCTTTATTCCTTGTGCTCTCGCTGAGCGCTGACGGCTGATCGCTTTCTTGCATCCGCTAACGTGCCGTCGCTGTTTCTGCCAACGGCATTCCCAACCCATCGATGCTCTCGTGCGTCACGCCTGCGCACGCCGACACCGAGCGGGCGATCTCGTTCCACACCGCTTCGGTATTCCCTTTCGTGAGGGGAAGCTCCAGTCGGCGCGCAAGGCGCTGAAGGAACTCGACAAGCGGTATCGCGTAACCGAACGGTTCAAGCGCCGGATGCAGACGCTGCACCCTTCCCGCGAAGTTTGTGAACGTCCCTTCCTTTTCAAAAAAACTCAGTCCAGGCAAAACAACATGCGCCAGTTTTGCCGTCGCTGTCAAGAACAAATCTTCAGTAACCAATAGATCCAGCTTTTTCAGCGAGTTCGCGACGGGGAACTCTCCCGATAGCGCGACGGCCACGTCCTCCTCAAAGACGAATAAGGCGGCCAGCCGACCCTCGCTTGCAGCGCTCAGCATCTCTTCGGTCCCCATCCCTTGGCTCTTGGGGAGCAGTCCCAGCATGCGCATCCCGACCGAGTTCGGGTACTTATCGGTCCGCCGAAGCAGATGATCTTCCGGCACATCACCGCCGGGCTCCTGCGACCGCCTCACCCGATAGTCAATATGTGGAATGCCGAGCCCTTCTCCAAACAGTTGTCGAACGAGGAAGCCCTCTTCGTTCGTCAGCCGTGCCGACGCAATCACGCCGATGGCCCCTGGCCCTCTCTCTCGGAGGATCCTGGTAATATCGTCGGCAACACAGCCGATCGCCTCGTTCCAGCTCGCCGGCACTAATGCCCCTTCTCGCTGAATTAAGGGCTCTCCAAGCCGTCCCGAATCCTGAGCAAAATGAAATTCGAACCGGCCCTCATCACACATCCAATGTCCGTTGACCGCCTCGTTGACTCGAGGACGGATACGGAGGATCTGCTGGCCCGCCTCGGTATGCCGGACATCCACTGTGATGTTGCACCCGGCGCTGCACAGCCCGCACACCGAAGCAACCTGCTTGACCAGATCCCACGGTCTCGCCTTAAAACGATAGTCCCGGCTTGTCAGCGCCCCCACCGGACAGAGATCGATCACGTTCCCGGAGTATCTGTTATCCAAGCTCCGACCGGGGAAGAGGCCGATCTCGGATCGGTCGCCTCGGCCGAATACGCCCAGCTCAGACGTGCCCGTCACATCCTGGCAAAACCGAACGCAGCGCGTGCACAGAACGCACCGCTCCGCGTCAAAGACGACGAATGGCCCGATCGGCTGGTGCTTGATCCGCTGGATCTTCGGCTCGACAAAGCGACTTTCGCCGGGTCCGTATCTGAGCGTGTAGTTCTGCAGCGGGCACTCTCCGCCCTTATCGCAGACAGGACAATCGAGCGGATGATTCAGCAGCAGAAACTCGAGCACCGCATTCCTGGCCTTCTTCACCCGTTCTGAGGCCGTGAATACCTCCATCCCATCCGCAACCGGCGTGGCGCATGAGATCACCAGCTTTGGGGTTCCTTGCACCTCCACCTGGCACATCCGACAACTGCCTACCACGCGCAGTTTCGGATGATAGCAAAAATGCGGAACCTCGGTGCCGGTCTGTAGAACCGCCTCAAGAATCGACGTCCCGGCAGGAACCTGTATCGGCCTGCCATCAATAATCAGCTCAACCAAGCAACACTCCAGAGCGCGCCGAGCTTCATCACGGCTCACGACAATGCTATCCGGATCAGCGGTCAGTCCTCAGCAGTCACCGTCTCCCGACATACCACTTTTCTGCCCTATCGGAGGCTGATGGCTAAGTGCTGACCACGAAAGGCTCTTCTATATAAAACTATAGTAGAGCCCTCAGACACTGTCAACTGCAAAGCCATCCATTCCACGGCCTCGCATGCGCTCCTCTTCCCGGCTTTCACCTTGACTTCGCGTGAAACCGAGGCTATCGTTAATAATGATAAGAGGTCATGGTGAGGAAACGAGGTAAAAAGGGGGAAGGTGTGGCGTCAGAGCGCACACGGGTGTCAGGATCGGGAGGCTGAGCATGGGTATCGCGGCAAGCGAATTC
>JAHFDH010000189.1 GCA_023249055.1 Candidatus Methylomirabilota bacterium | reverse complement strand
CCACAAAGGTCAGCGCCGCAATCGTCAGGACGATCGGTACAAAGACCCCGGCGATCTTGTCGACCAGCCGCTGGATGGGCGCCTTCGACCCCTGGGCCTGCTCCACCAGTCGGACGATCTGGGCGAGGACAGTTTCTCGTCCGACCCTGGTCGCCTCGAACTTGAAGCTGCCCACCTTATTCACGGTGGACCCGATGACCTGATCGCCCGGCCCCTTCTCGACAGGAAGACTCTCCCCGGTCAGCATCGACTCATCAAGCGCCGACTGACCCTCGCGGATGATCCCGTCGACAGGTACCTTCTCCCCTGGCCTGACCAGCACCAGGTCGCCAACTCGAACCTCCTCCACCGGAATGTCCTGCGTGAGACCGCCGCGGATCACTCGAGCGGTCTTGGCCCGAAGTCCCATCAGCGTCTTGATCGCCTCCGAGGTGCGGCCCTTCGCCTTAGCCTCCAGCCACCTCCCCATGACGATCAGGGTCATCAGGATGGCTGCGGTGTCGTAGTAGGTCATCGCCCCCATCCCCGTCGGCGCAATGGCCGCAGGGAAGAAGGTGAGCGCCGCACTGTACAGGTAGGCCGCATTCGTCCCGATCGACACCAGGGTGTTCATGTCGGCGGTTCGGTGTTTCAGGCCAACCCAGAACCCTCGGTGAAACTGCCAGCCGACCCAGAACTGTACCGGCGTGGTCAGGACCAAAAGCACGTATGGGTCGGAGAGCGGCGCTGGGGCCCACGGAAACCAGTCCGGAAAGCTTCCCACCAGGACTGGAAGGCTCAGGGCCGCCCCAACCAGAAACTTCGTCCGAAGCAAGCGGATCTCCGCTCCTGCTGCCGCCTGCTCTTGATCGGGTGTCGGGTGGCCAGCAGCCATATCCGCAACAGCATAGCCGGCCCCCTCGACAGCTCCTCGCAGATCGGCCGGCTGCACGACCGAGGCGAGATACGTGACCGTTGCCCGCTCCGTTGCAAAGTTCACCGAGGCGGAGACCACCCCCGGGACGTCCTGCAACGCCTGTTCAATGTGCTGCACGCACGAGGCGCAGGACATCCCGCGGATCGGCAGGACGACCTCTGCTGCAGCCACCTCATATCCGAGATCCCGAACCTCCTGGACAATCCGAGTGACGGTGACCCTCTCGGAATCATACGAGATCGTCGCCTGTTGCGTCGCAAAGTTGACACTGGCCGCCTCGACTCCTGTCAGCGTCGAAAGACCGTCTTCAATTCTTGCCACACATGACGCGCACGTCATTCCCCTGATCGGAATCTCAATGGTATGAAGCGTGGAGCGTGGAGCGTGGAGGGTGGAGGGTACTTCGGGATTCGTATCTCGCACCGAGGGCTGTTCCGTCACATACCGTTCCGGCGATTTGTCGAACGCCGCTTTACAGGCTACCGCACAAAAATAGTAATCTACACCCTGGTAGCGGCTCGTGCCGGCGGCCTCCTCGGGGAGTACGTCCATCCCGCAAATCGGATCCCTTGCCATTACCAGCTTCCTGACCTTTGGCCTCTATCGCTGAGGGCGCCCCGACCGGCCCAAAGGCTAAACAGCATGACGATGGGACGAGGTGTCCCTGCCCAGACCATATCTTCGAACCATCGGTAACTCGCTTCGCCCATCAGAACCTTTCTGTAGAGATCGATCACTGTGCGGCGCCGCTTGAGCACCTGAAACCACAGCCACGGAGCCCGATGGGCCGTACGACTCAGCCGGCCGGCCGCCTCGAGTTCCGGGATGATCGTCCTCGAAACCGCAGCCTGATATGACGAGAGGTCGCCGTTGCGACCGCCGTCCGTCACAATAGTCTGTGCCGCGTGTTGTCCGCTCTGGATGGCGTAGTAAATCCCTTCTCCGAGAAAGGGATCGACCAAACGTGCGGCATCACCGACGAGAAGGGCGCGTCCCCGGTGAAGCGAGCGGGTCCCGTGGCTATGGATCGGAATCAGCGCCCCAGTGGTCCGCGTCGCGCCGCGGTCGCTGAAACCGCTGGAGCTCAGGAAGGCCGTCAGGCACGACTGGACTCGTTTTGCCGACCTGCGGTCCACCGCCACGCCGACAGAGGCGACCCCGCCTTTCGGAAAAGCCCAGCCATATCCTCCCGGCGTATGCCCCACATCCAGAATAACCCGACCTTTCAGGTAAGCCTCTCCCGCACTTGTCAACGGAACTTCCGCATCCAGCGCCACAAGGCCTGGCGGCGTGCGATCCGGAAACAGATCCCGGGCGACAACACTGTGAACTCCATCAGCCCCAACCAGGAAATCAGCGGTCACCGTCCTGCCTTCAAGATCGACCTCGACATGGTTCGCTGATGCCCTGACGCCACGGATTGCCTGTCCATCCTGCAGCTCAGCTCCGGCGTCAACCGCGCGATCGCACAGCGCCTGATCAAACGTATTGCGCCAGATCATGAGGGCCACCGGCTCTGAGAACGTCGCCTCGACCGAATCACGACCGCGCCAGGTAAAGGTGAGGCCGGTGATCCGCTCCTCAATCAGCTTGCTCGGATCGAACGGCAGCAGCCGCTCCACCCGCCGTGACAGACAACCACCGCACGCCTTGTAGCGAGGCAATCGTCGCCGCTCTACCAGCAGTACCCTGGCGCCGGCCTTTGCGAGCGTGAGCGCCGTCGTCGCCCCAGCGGGGCCGCCACCAACCACAATCGTATCGTATCGCATCAGGACCTCTCTGACACCTATCAGCGGTCAGCTGTCAGCGATCAGCAGTTAGCTGATAACTGATCGCTTCTCATCACCCTACCGGCCGTAGCGCGCGAAGACCTCCAGAAGCTCCTCAATCTTCTTCTGGCGATCCTCCGCCCGCCCGGAGGCCATCGCCTCTACGACGCACGATTCGATGTGACGGCCGAGCAGGATCTTACGAACCTGCTCCAACGCCCCCTGGACGGCGGAGAGTTGGAGCAGGATGTCGA
>JAHFDH010000067.1 GCA_023249055.1 Candidatus Methylomirabilota bacterium | reverse complement strand
GGCTTCACGTTCAGCCCTGCGAAAGCAGTACTAACGTTGGGAGGTATACAATGTCGATTGAAGACAACAAACGACTGGTGCGTCGCCTCTACGAAGAGACTGATAAACAGAATTTCGGGGCACTGGAAGAGTTCTTCGCTCCCGATCTTATCGATCACGATCCACCGCCGATTCCCGATCTCAAGCCCGGAATCGAAGGCATAAAGGCGGCGTTCAAGGTGTTTGCAACCGCGTACCCCGACGGTACGCACGTCATTCATGATCTGATTGCCGAGGGCGACCGGGTCGTGGTGCGAGTGAGCGGAACCGGAACGCAGACAGGCGAGTTTAAAGGCATCAAGCCGACCGGGAAGAAGGTAGAGATGACCGGTATTGTCATCTACCGGTTCGAGGGAGGCAAGATCGTGGAGCGCTGGGCGCAGCACAACTTCCTCGGGTTCGTGATGCAGCAGTTAGGGGTAATTTCTCCGTTTGGACATGGACATGGGTCCTCATCCCCATCCTGACCAACACAAGCTGCGCCGCTCTTTGAAATAACCGGCGTCAAACCCACGCCGCGCCTTCGCTGTGTTGCCTGGGAGGATACGGTCATGGCTCCTGGCGGAAATGGGTGGTCTGGAAATCCAAGCATCGCCTTATGAATCGCAACAGGGACGTCATTCCCGCGAAGCTTGTCCCCGCATGCTTGAAGCGGGGAGCGGGAGTCCATACCCTGGGTCCCCGCGTACGCGGGGATGGATTCCGGGTCAAGCTCGGAATGACAAATTGTCCGAGACTTATGTCGTCCTGCATAGAGAGTCCGACTGTGTTTGTAGCGATTCACGGCCCTTCGGTGTGATTTGATACTCCGAAGGGCCGTGGTGTTTTCGGGGGATCGCGCTGCTTCCGTTTCGGTAGCCGACCTCGACTGACGGATTTCGGCCCAACGGGGAGATCGCCATGGCGAATCCTGCGGTGACAGACGCGAGAACTGAAGAGTACGGCGACTGAGCAGCAGGCGTTAGCGGGCAGAATGGAGGCATTCATCGGATATGAAAAATAGTCCCCTACCACGCCTTGACAAAAACCACGAGCTTCGCGAGCGGCTCCTACCGTATTGCCGACTGAAGCCTAGCGAAATTTGGCTGGACCCCAGGTTGGGTCATAAAGTCGCATGCATCGATGCTGCAGATTCGCATGCCGTCTCGCAGCTAACTGCTGGCGAAAGGGCCTCCCTCGCGATTCAAGATCCGCCCTACAACGTCGCAGCGTTTTCCGTTCGCGATCCGTCAGAGTTCATCGCTTGGTCGCGGAAGTGGGTCGCAAATACAATCAGTAGCCTTTCGAATAACAGTTCGCTGTATGTCTGGTTAGGAGCGGATCAGACCAACCACTTTCAGCCGCTTGCGGAATTCATATTGATGATGCGCAGCTTTCCGGTAAGGTCTCGCAGCCTAATTACCATGCGAAACCAACGGGGCTACGGCACCCAAAAGAACTGGATGGCGGTACGCCAGGAATTGCTCTATTACACAGTTGGAGTGCCCCAATTCAACGTGGAGGCCGAATACACGGACATACCAAAGATTCTCCGCGGCTATTACAAGGAGGTCGGAGGAAGACGCCAAGAGAACCTTGAAAGAAGCAATTCTGATTTTATCCGGGCTGGAAACGTCTGGGTTGATATCCAGCAGGTCTTCTACCGTATGGACGAGAATGTATCTGGGTGTTACGCGCAGAAGCCACTGAAAGCGATCGAACGCATTGTCCGCGCGAGTTCCGGGGTCGATGATCTGGTGCTTGATTTCTTCGCTCATGCAGGAACGACTCTTCTCGCATGTGAGCGATTGCGGCGGCGTTGCTTCACCACGGAGGTCGACCCGGTCTTTTGCGAGATCACGATTCGGCGTTTGGAGCACTTCAGAACCACCGGGCGCATCGGGTGGCAAAACCATCACCCGTTTGAGAAGGAATGCCCAGACCTCAAGGGAATAACCGAAGAGGAAGACGCCGACACAATCCCGCAGTCTCCGGCGCAGGGAGCCTTGCTCTAATCATGGAGAAACTCAAGACCCATCTGGATTCGCTCATCGATAGCTTACCTGACGCGGCGGCGCTGAGGGCGAAGCTGTCGGAGTTGTATTCGGTCTACCCGTTTAACGAGTTCGAGTACGTCATCTCGACCCTACTTAGTCGAGAAGTGCTCACTCTTGATCAGTATTACGAGCTTCGCGACGACTACATGGAACGCAACTCGTTTCTCTACATATTTGAGATTAGCGGTCCGCGTACCTTCGGGGAAGCATGGGCGCAGGGCCATCTGAAGGAACTGATTCCCAATCTACGAAAGCCGTCGAAGAAGCTTGACCCTTCCTACTCCGGCGAGTACGACTTTCTGCTGGATGAAAAGATCAAGATCGAAGTAAAGGCATCAAGGACAGTCGACGCGGAGAGCGATGAGCCCCTATATGTAAAAGCCCTTTCGTCTGACTCTACGCGGCCATTTTGGATGAACTTTCAGCAGGTCAAACCCGGATGCTGTGATGTCTTCGTCTGGGTTGCGGTATGGAGAGACATGATCCGCTACTGGATTCTGTCATCTCACGAACTCGAAACCAATCCTCAGTATTCGGTTGGCCAGCACCGAGGGAATGTTGGCGAGGGGCAACTCCATGTCCGCCAGGACAACATTGCCTCGTTCAAACAATATGAGACGCGCCCCGACAGACTTGCCGCTGCGATCCGCGAGGCTTTCAAGAGGCAGCAGGCCAAGAAAGCCGCCCGCTAACCCGGCGCTGCGGGACGCGCCAGAAGCGGCGCGTCCCTGAGCTTGGTCGTTAGGCGTACGTATGGAAACGGGGGTGGCAATGAACATAAGCACGGTGCTGAACGATTTCCAACGGAAGTTCGTAGTCCCGCTTACAGCAGATATCACAAGGACGCTCGAAGTTACTTGCCACAAGTCAGGAGAAGAAAACAGCGGTAATAACTTCATTGGGAATGCAGTGGTGCTAATTGGTATTGAGGCTACATCTCAATTCACCAATCCGCACAGTCAAGAAGAACTGAATCGGTTCCGGGAAGAGGCCAAAAAACAGTACGAACGCCTCGATAGCGAACCAAGGCAGTATTTGAGCCAACGGCATTCCAAAACTGACGGTTCTCAGTTAGCCAACCAGTTTATGAAGAACTATTTCGATGCTTGGTTCTCTGGACGAACGGAATTTGGTGTACCTCTGTGCGAACTGGTTTGGGCATTTGGGAACCCACACACGCATTCGTTCTACCCTCACTACCAGAAAAGATTCAATGACAAACTGATTTCCGGGGCGGTTGACTGGCTCTACAAAAATGAAGATCAACGCATTGGCATCGCGATTTCGGAGATCGAAGGCGACTTTGAATCACAACAGTCTAAGCTATATAAGATTGAAGGAAATTGCTTTCGTGTGTGTCCGCAGATTCTCTTTGTGTTTTTCAAACGTGCGCTAACAAAGTTTAAAAATCGAGTCCGGAGTGACAACGAAACACAAACGCAATTCCTTGAGAACTACAACCGACTTTCTGGCATCTACGGCTTTGAAGTTAAACAGGCCTAACGCGGCGCTCAAACCTGACTCGCTACGTCGGCGCTTCGCGCCTCGTAGCTCATTAGCCATACGTTATCTGTCATGCCATCAAGCCCACGAGAGTGCAGAAGCACATGACCAAGGCCGAGGACATTGTCATTCCACCTATCTGCTGCGGTACAGGCAGGGAAGCTTTCCGGGAAGATATCAACCGAGCCGTCAGAATTCTCAAAGAGGCGGGCTGTTCTGAGAGATTCCTTTTCTGAACTCGGGGGACATTATACCGAATTCTTAACGATATGAATTTGTTGCCTCAAACTTCCGGTGCAGTTAGTCAGTCGTTTTATGATATAAAATTTATAACGAGCTAAAGGGCGGTAAGAATGGAATTTGAGTGGAACACTGAAAAAGTAAGAACGAACTATAAAAAGCATGGTGTAGATTTTGAAGAAGCTTCCACAGTATTTTATGACCCTCTATCAGCTACTTTTGGTGACCCCGACCATTCAATCGGTGAACAGAGGCTGATCACCATAGGATTTTCTTCGCGAGGACGTTTGCTTGTGGTCTCCCACACCGAGAGAGGAAAAACAATGCGTATTATCAGCGCGCGACCGGTAACTGCGCGAGAAAGGATGAGACATGAAACCTAAAACACAAAAAGTAAGTGATGAATTACGTGCCGAATACGATTTCGACTATTCTAAAGCGGTTCGCGGCAAATATTTCAAACGATTATCCGAAGAAGGAGCGAATATCGTTGTCCTTGAACCGGATATAGCCAAAGCTTTCAGCACTTCAACAGCGGTGAATGAAGCGTTGAGATCACTTCTTGATTTGACGAAAACGACACAGCGCCTCACAAAACACTCCACCAGACGGGCTACCGCCCGCCGCTAAATTTTGCGGCTCTCTGTCATGCCATCAGGCCTACGTTATGATGAATCCTGCGGCGACAGGCGCGAGAGGTTCGATTCAGGTGACGCTGACACGGATGCCGGATTTTCGTTCTTCGATGGACCCATATACTCATAGGTTGACGGACGATTGAACGCTTTGCAACTTCGGCGGCAAGATGTAAAATATTTCTCAATGAGAGCAGAGGGCGGCTGTGACGTTTAAGGTCGAGATCGAGCAAGAAGCCGACGGGCGTTGGATTGCTGAGGTCATGGATTTACCGGGGGCGCTTGCGTATGGGCAGACTCCTGAAGAAGCCAAGGCCAAGGTGCAAGCCCTTGCCCTCCGTGTGGTTGCGGATCGTGTTGAACACGGCGAAGCCGGCTCTGACCTCGTCAGCATTGCCTTCGCCGCCGCATGAGACGAGCTTGGTCCCAGGATGCTCACCCGCATTGCAAAGCGAACAGAGCTTACCCCTGAAGACCTGTAGGGGTTGACCGTCTAGTGCCGACGCGCCACACTTCTCGAGCGAATCTTGCGCCGCACATCAGATGATATGGTAAGGCATACAATCGTGGGCCGTGACCCCAACGCGACCTCACGGCTGTGACACGGCCATCGTCGGCGCCGGCGCCGCGGGACTGGCGACCGCGATCTTCACGCGTCGGCTGAATCCGGCGCGATCGGTCTGGCTGCTCGACGGCGCGAAGAAGCCGGGCGCGAAGATTCTCATGAGCGGCGGCTCGCGTTGCAACGTCACGAACGCGTCGGTGACGGACGCCGATTTCTGGGGTGGAAAACGATCGATCGTCCGCCGCGTGCTTCGCGCGTTCCCCGTCCCAGACACGATCGCGTTCTTCGAGCAGATCGGCGTGCGGTTGCACGAGGAAACCGGCGGCAAGCTCTTTCCGGACTCCAATCGCGCGCGCCACAAACACGAACGCCCTCTCAGGCCAAAGTTCCATTCGAGAGGGCGTTGGTGTCGAGCTGTACGCCATCCAGACTGCGGGATATGGCAACGGTGTCGCCATCACAAGTGGACCATTCGCACTCACCATGTTAGCGGGCAGTATCCCACGCCCCACCCCCGAGATGTCAAGTGTTTTCCTATGACGATAGGTACGGAAGTATAGTGATCCTTGCCTGCTATGGCTGACGATGCCTAACCGGAGACTCTTCATGCGAAAGATCAGATCGGACTGCGCTCCGATGCGGGCTGGCGCTGCTCACCCGGTTCCGGGAGCGGTTCCCGTCGGCCATGGAGTGTCTGGAGCAGGACTTGGAGGAGGTAAAGGGGGCAACTTGACCCCATATCTCCGGTTGGACGTGCGTGCGCGAGTTGCTAATCTTGACACCCGACTCCGCCATCGATATACTAATTGTAAAACCCTATTCGTATCGATGGAGGTCGTATGGAGACGGTGACGGTGTCGCCCAAGTTTCAGGTAGTCATTCCGAAGCCGATTCGGGAAAAGCTGGGCCTATTGCCCGGTCAGAAGGTGCAGGCGATCCTATACGGGGATCGAATCGAGCTCATCCCTGTACGTTCGATCAAGGAAATGCGGGGATTCCTTAAGGGTATCGCCACGACGGTCCTGCGTGAAGCGGACCGCTTATGAATGTTGTCGACTCAAGCGCGTGGCTGGAATATTTTGCGAATGGCTCGAACGCCTCGTTCTTCGCGCCGGCGATCGAACGGACGGAGGAGTTGCTCGTTCCATCCCTGGTGCTCTACGAGGTGTTCAAGCGGGTTCTCCAGCAACGAGGTGAGGGCCACGCGCTTCAGGCGGTGTCTGTGATGCAGCAGGGCGCAGTGATTGATCTCGACGTCCGGCTCGCGCTACTGGCCGCTCGCATCAGTCTGGAGCGCAAGTTGCCGATGGCCGATAGTGTCATTCTCGCCACAGCTCAAGCCTTCGGGGCAACGGTGTGGACACAGGACGCGGATTTTAAGGGCCTGCCTGGCGTCCAGTATCGGAGACACAAGTCGTGAGGGGTGGGTGGCTTCACGCGCGCATAAACCCGCTGGTTGCCGCGACGCGCCCGTGGGTTACGCGGCTCTGGTCGGCCTCGGAAATGATGTCAAGAAGCGTTAGGGACACTACACTAGAGGACGGGTTGGATGTTCCAGATCTCCTTGGCATATTCAGCGATGGCGCGGTCGCTTGAGAATTGTCCGGTGCGGGCGACATTGAGGATCGCCTTGCATACCCAGCCCTCGCGGTCTTGGAAAGTCTGAGCCACCCGTCCCTGGGTGTCGATATACGACTCCAGATCGGCCAGATGGAGGTATGGATCTCCGTGGTCCAGCACCTGTTCATTGATCCAACGGAATAGGCCAGGCTGGTTCGGACAGAACAGATTAGATCCAAATGCATCCATGAGGCGTCGTATATGGGGGTTACGGTGATAATAGTCCCGAGGATGGTATGAGCCTCGCTCCCGCATCTGCCTGACCGCCTCGACCTGTAATCCGAAGAGAAAGATGTTCTCCTCGCCGACCTCTTGCATGATTTCGACATTGGCCCCATCGTAGGTGCCGACGATGATGGCGCCGTTCATCGCGAACTTCATGCTGCCTGTCCCTGAGGCCTCCGTTCCGGCCATTGAGATCTGCTGGTTGACATCCGCAGCCGGAACGATCTGTTCCGCTAAAGAGACGCGGTAGTCGGGAAGAAAGACTACCTTGATCAGTCCCTTTACCCGAGGATCGTTATTGATAACCTGGCCCACACTGGTGACCAACTTAATGATCTGCTTTGCGGTCCAATACCCCGGCGCCGCCTTACCGGCAAAGATGTACACGCGAGGTACGGGGGGCTCTTGCCCGTCCTGGATCATGCACAGGTATTGGTGGACGATTTGCATGACATTGAGCAGTTGCCGTTTGTACTCGTGAATCCGTTTGACGTGCACATCAAACAACGCATCCGGACTGACCACGACCCGGCTGACGTCGTAGATGAGTCGCGCCAATCGCACCTTGTTGACCCGCTTCATAGCCATAAACGCCTGTCGGAAATCCGCGTCCTGCGTATAAGGTTCCAGCGCCCTCAGCTTCCCGAGGTCGGTTATCCAGCCGTCGCCGATGGTGTTGGTGATGAGATCGGCCAATAACGGATTCGCCTGAAGCAGCCAACGTCTCGGGGTGACGCCGTTCGTCTTGGTGCTGAATTTGTCCGGCCAGAGTTGAGCGAAATCAGGCGCCAGAGAGGTTCTTACCAGTTGGGTGTGGAGCGTCGACACACCGTTGACGGCATGGCTCCCGACCAGCGCAAGGTTGACCATCCGCACCTGTTTCTGCTCCCCTTCCTCAATCAGGGACATGCGCCGCAATCGTTCGTGGTCGCGCGGCCACATGGAGGCCACCTGCGCCAGGAAGCGGCGGTTGATCTCGTAGATAATCTGCAGGTGTCGCGGCAGGACGGCCTCGAGCAGTGAAATCGGCCATTTCTCCAGCGCCTCCGGCATCAGGGTATGATTGGTGTATGATAACGTCGCCTGCGTCATCTCCCAGGCGATCTCCCAGGGCTGGGCATATTCGTCGATCAGCATCCGCATCAGTTCTGCAACAGCCAGGGCCGGATGGGTGTCGTTGAGCTGAATGGCAACCTTGGCGGGGAACTGATCAAAGTCCTCATGGCTCTTACTGTATCGGCGGACAATGTCTCGGAGGGCACATGCCACGAGGAGGTATTCCTGGAGCAGTCGCAGTTCCCGGCCTGCCTCGATCGAGTCGGCAGGGTAGAGGACCTTCGAAATGGTCTCCGAGGCGATCTGCTGCTCGACCGCCTTCAAGTAGTCTCCCTCATTGAAGATCTGCATGTCGAACTCCTCGGATGATCGCGCCGAGTAGAGTCGCAGCACATTCACCGTGTTCCCGCCGTATCCGACAATCGGCATATCGTGCGGCACGCCGATGATGATCTTCCAATCCATCCACATTGGGTTGTATCCCCCGGCGCGATCAATGCCATGTTCGACGCGGCCGTACACGGGCACGATACAGGCCTCGTCGGGACGCTCGATCTGCCAGGGGTTGCCGTGGGCCATCCAGTTGTCCGGTTTTTCTCTCTGATACCCGCTGTCGATCGCCTGCTTGAACAGGCCGTACTCATAGTTGATGCCGTATCCGTACCCCGGCATCCCCATGGTGGCCAGCGAGTCCAGAAAACAGGCCGCCAGGCGGCCGAGGCCGCCGTTCCCCAACGCGGCTTCGGACTCGCTTTCCAGCACATCATCGAGATCAACGCCCATGGTGCGGAGCGCCTGCCGGCAAGGCTCGAGCATTCCCAGATTGCTCAGGTTATTTCTCAAGGATTGCCCGAGGAGAAACTCCATGGAGAGGTAATGTAGGCGTTTGGGATCGGCCTGTTGATACCGATCCTCGGTGTCCAGCATCCGGTCGATGAGAGCGTCTCGTACAGCAAACGCGACGGCCATGAACAACTCTCGGCTGGAACAGCGCTCCCATTTGTTTCCCAGCGAATACCGGGCATGATGGCGGATCGCGTCCTGGAAGGCGGATACCGTGAGGGCCGCATGGCGCCGTGTTCCGGATTCCGGCCCGGGATTCTGCTCAAGCCTCCTGGTCGACATGGGTCACTCCTCCGGGCGTGCTGATCCGGGCTGGCATGATTTGAGAAACCTCGTCAACGTCAAAATATTCTTGCCATGGGATGTTGTATACGCGACCTCGTCCATGGTTGTCCTGATAATGGCAAGACCCAACCCCCGCTCAGGAATACGCTCCAGGCAGCAGGGGTCGAAATCCAGAGGTGAAGCGGTCTGGGGTGCGAGATGTTTCGGGTCCATGGCGTGTCCCGCGTCACAGATCTGGACGATCAACCGATCGGAATACTGGGCAAAGATCACCTGCACCTCGTGCTGCGCCTCGCGGTCGTAGGCGTGCACGATCGCATTATTGACCGCCTCAACCACGCATAACGCGATCTGGTGTGACTCGATATCGGAAAGCGCAGCAAGGGAGCAGAGCCGTTGTATCGCTTGACCGATAAGCGGCACATTCCGTAGATCGCTGGTGATGGCCAATGTGATCCGTCGTTCGCTCAACTCGTCTCAACCTTTGTTGCCGCTCAAGGCCGACACGGCCTGCTGCTCGCTGTCAAACACCTGAAAGACACGGTCCATTCTGGTCAGCTTGAATAAGGTCATGGTCGTCTCCCGCAACCCGCACACGACCAGCTCTCCCCGTCCTCCCATTCGCTTCAGACTGGAGACAATCGCCCCCAAGCCGCTGCTGTCGATAAACTCCACCTTCGAGAGATCCAGCACGATTATCGTGTTGCCTGACGCGATCAGTTCGATCATCCGCTCCTTGAAATCCGTTGCGACTCTGGCATCCAGCCGATCCTCCAGTGGCGTCACAATCAGCGCATCGCCTGCTTTCCGCTGGTCAAGCTGCATCGTGTGGGCTCCTTTGCCTATTCGGGTCGCCGGAC
Organism: Candidatus Methylomirabilota bacterium; assembly: GCA_023249055.1. Taxonomy (GTDB): domain Bacteria; phylum Methylomirabilota; class Methylomirabilia; order Methylomirabilales; family Methylomirabilaceae; genus Methylomirabilis. The sequence goes on along the minus strand of JAHFDH010000067.1, from coordinate 980 downwards.
CTGAACGGTTACCGCCGCAAGGTACGCTGCCAGCCGATCGCACAGTCTTGTCATAGCCTCCCGATCGCCGCGTGCGCCGGCCTCCTCGATTCCCTGTCCTATCGCACTGATCTCGGCAAACCCATAGCCGCCTCCCGTCCCTTTCATCGTGTGGCCTAATCGCGTGAGTTCCTCGTACTTGCCTTCCTGAACCAACCGCGTGATCTGCTCGACATCCCGGCGGCGATTCTCCAGGAACTCCGGGATCAGGTCCGCGAGCTCCTCGTCAACATAGACGACCGTTGCCTGCTCTCCCATCGGTCCCTCCTCATGAGACCTTCGAGGCGGCGTCTCCACCGGCCGCCTCAGAATCGCTCAGATAGTGTCTTATTGTCTGGAGCAGCAGATCCTTCTTGAGCGGCTTCGAGAGATAATCATCCATTCCCTTCTGAAGGCACTCCTCCCGATATCCTGCGGCCACATACGCGGTCATCGCGATGATCGGCGTCCGTCCTATGTGATGCTCGCGCTCCCATGCCCTGATCGTTCGTGTCGCCTCGAATCCATCCATTTCCGGCATCTGCACGTCCATCAGGATAAGATCATAGCGGGCCTGCCGCGCTGCGTTGACGGCTGCTGTCCCATTCTCGGCGGTTGCGACCCAGTACCCGGCGTTCTTGAGAATTCTTTCCACCAGGAACTGGTTGTCTGGGTTGTCCTCGACGAGCAGGATGTGCCGCTGGAGCGTGACACTCTTTACGTCGTGAACGGGCGGCTCGGCGTGCGCCCGCTCGTCTGGTGTCTTCCGAAGCAGCCCCAACAACACATCCAGGAGCTTTGACTGCTTGACCGGTTTGGTCAGAACCATTGCAATCCCGAGTTCCTCTCTCATGGCTATAGGCAGCCCTTCCCATGACGAGAGCATCACGACCTTCATCTTCTGCAGCTGCGGGTATTGTCGAATCGCTCGCGCCACGGCCACCCCATCCATGTCCGGCATC
>JAHFDH010000066.1 GCA_023249055.1 Candidatus Methylomirabilota bacterium | reverse complement strand
TGTCGGAGGGCTGCGTGGGCGAGGTGTGTGGCGGTATGATTCTTCACCGTCGTACTGCGCCGATCGGCATCAACAGAAGCCAGAAGCCGCTGTCCACCCCGAATCTCGCCTCGCTTCACCAGAACTCGGTGCGCGATCAATCCGGCCAACGGGCGTTTCGTATCCAGGACCTCTGCGAGGACCCCATCGCCTCGAAGATACCCGGTATCACCCACCTGTCCACCGGATTCCGCATAGAAGGGGGTCCGGTCGAGAATGACCTCGCCTTCCTGCCCCGCGCCGATCCGATCGACCTGTTGTCCATCCGCAATGACCGCAACCACCGATGCGTCCAGTTCGAGGCGCTCGTAACCCAGAAACCCGGTTCGCCCCGCCTTCACCAGGTTATGGAAGACGTCTGCGACGCCCTGGACGTCTCCAAACGCTTTCAAGTGCGCCCGCGACATCTCCCGTTGGCGTCTCAACTCCGCTTCGAATCCGTCCCAATCGCACCCGACCGACTGCTCAATGGCGATCTCTTCGATCAGGTCGCGCGGCACACCGTAGGTATCGTACAGCTCAAAGAGCTTCGACCCTGGAAGTGTGGCTTGCTCTGCAGTCTGGGACTTGACCTGCTGGATCAGGTCGTGCAGTCTGGGCAACGCCTCGCGCAGCACAATACCGAACCGATCCTCCTCGATCCAGGCCAGACGCGCGACATGCGCCTTGCTCGCCGGAAGTTCCGGATAGGCATCCGCCATCACATCGATCACCTTGTCGGTGGCGACGGCCAGAAACGGCTCGGTCAGTCCAAGGAGACGACCATGCCGGAGTGCGCGCCGCAGAATCCGACGCAGCACGTAACCTCGCCCCTCATTGCTGGGCAGCACGCCATCGGCCAACGCAAAGGTCACCGCCCTCGCGTGATCGGCGATCACGCGCATCGAGATATCATCCTTTTCGTCCAGCCCGTATCGCTTTTGCGAGAGCTCTTCCATTGCGGTGATCAGCGGACGGATGAGATCGCTTTCAAAATTACTCTTCGCCCCCTGGCAGACCGCGGCCATCCGCTCCAATCCCGCGCCCGTGTCGATGCTCGGCTTCGGCAGCGGGGCAAGGGTCCCGGAGGCATCGCGATTGTACTGCATGAACACCAGATTCCACAGCTCCAGATACCGATCGCATCCGCATTCAATGCTACAGGTCGGCCGCCCGCAGCCGATCGCGGGTCCCTGATCGAAGATCAACTCGGAGCACGGCCCGCATGGACCGGTCTCGCCCATAGACCAGAAATTGTCTTTTTCTCCGAGACGAATGATTCGATCGGATGGCAGGCCGGTCAGCCGACGCCACAGCTCGCCCGCCGCATCATCATCTTTATAAATGGTGGCCCAGAGCCGATCTGCGGGCAACTCCAGCTCGCGCGTCAGGAACGTCCAGCCATATTCAATCGCGCCTTCCTTGAAGTAATCGCCAAAGGAGAAGTTGCCCAGCATCTCAAAAAAGGTATGGTGGCGGGCGGTTCGACCGACATTCTCCAGATCGTTATGCTTACCGCTGACGCGCAGACACTTCTGGATTGAGACGGCGCGCCGATAAGGTCGCGGATCGGTCCCCAGGAAGACCCTCTTAAACGGCACCATCCCGGCGTTGGTGAACAGCAGCGTCGGATCGCCGGCGGGGACCAACGACGAACTGGCTACCACCGTATGGCCATGTCGCTCAAAAAATCGCAAGAACCGTTCGCGGATCTCTCCGCCTGTCAACTGCGGCATTACGCGTTCCACTATCCCTGCTGCTGCTCGCGAAGCAGTCGCCAGATGATGTCAGTTGAGAATCCTCTCCGATGAAGAAACCGCGCCACCTGAGAGGTTCGGGATGGAGCCGGACGACGTCCGAGGACCGAGAGCTTGCCTGCCATCGCCCGGCGGGCCATCGGTTCTTCTCCCTCTTCGTAGATCTCTTCCAGCACCTCGCGCACGAGTTGCGGTTCAATCCCCTTGATCTCGAGCTCCTTGCTCAGGCGACGGGACCCCATCGGCTTTGTCCGTACGCGGCCTCGGGCCCAAGCGGCCGCGAATCGCCGGTCGTTCAGGTACCCTGCCTCTTTCAGTCGATCGACCGCCGCCCGCGATTCGGCCTCGCCGAACCCCTTCACCGCCAGCAGGTGGGCCAACTCGGCGCTCGTTCTGTCCCGAGCGGCAAGGAGGCGCACGCCCGCTCTGTAGGCCGCCTCAGGAGACCTGGGCTTCAGTGGAGCTTCGGCTCGCGAAGGTTTCCCTTCCGCTCCGAGGTCCAGGGCTGCTCGGTCCCGCTCTCGATTCCTCGAACCTTGAGCGCGAAGTCGTTGGGGTTGCTGCTCCACCTCAGCGCCTCCTCGTAGCTTACCAGATCCCGTTGATATAAGCTCATGAGCGACTGATCGAAGGTCTGCATCCCGTACTCCGATGTCCCGGCTGCGATCACCTCGGGAATTTTTTTGGTCTTGTCGGCGTCGGCGATACATTCCCGGATGGTCGCGGTCACAACCATGACCTCGACGGCCGGCACGCGTCCTGTGCCGTCGGCCCGCGGGATCAAGCGCATCGAGATCACCCCTCGAAGCAGCGAGGCGAGTTGCATCCGGATCTGCTTCTGCTGGTAAGGCGGAAAGATTGCGATGATGCGGTTGACCGTTTCAGCGGCATCGACGGTGTGCAAGGTACTCAATACCAGATGGCCCGTCTCGGCGGCGACGATCGCGGTGCTGATCGTATCAAAGTCTCGCATCTCTCCTACCAGAATGACATCAGGATCCTGGCGAAGCGCGCTGCGCAGCGCGCCGGCAAACGACTCAGTATCAATCCCGACTTCCCGCTGGTTGATCAGACACCGATTATCCTGATGCAGGAACTCGATCGGGTCCTCGATGGTCACGATATGACCGGCCCCATGACTGTTGATATAACCGATCATCGCCGCCAGGGTAGTCGATTTTCCGCTTCCTGCCGTACCGGTCACCAATACCATCCCCCTGGGTTCCATTGCCAGCTTCCCGATGATCGGCGGAAGATTCAGGTCCTCAATGGTCTCGATTTCAAGTGGGATCACCCGAAAGGTAGCGCCCACCATCCCGCGCTGTTGAAACAGGTTGGTCCGAAACCGTCCCAACCCGGCAATGCCGTAGCTCACGTCCAGTTCGCGATGTTGCACAAACTGCTGCCGCTGCAACTCCGTTGCGACAAGGTCGACCGTCGTTTCGAGGTCAACTTGGGTCAGGCGAGGCCGATCCTCCATAGGGACAAGCTGATGATCGATTCGAAAAACAGGCGGGGCGCCGACTTTCAGGTGGAGGTCAGAGGCGCGTCGCTCGATGGCCAACCTCAGTAGTCCGTCAAGGTCGAAAGGCATCCCCACAACGACTGCTTCACTCATCACGTGATACCATTCAGCCTATGAGACATCAACGCGTCGGCGACGCGACTGCCGCCTCAACAGTGCCGGTCAACCCCAAGGCCGCGCGCACCTTCCCTTCGATCTCGTCGCAAAGGGCAGCGTTCTCCTGCAAAAAGCGTTTCGCGTTCTCCCGTCCCTGGCCGATCCGCTCCCCGGTATACGAGAACCATGAGCCGCTCTTTTCAATAATTTTGTACTCGACACCAAGATCCAACAGGCCTCCGGTCCGAGAGATCCCCTCGCCGTAGATCAGATCGAACTCTGCTTCTTTGAAGGGGGGGGCGACCTTATTCTTGACCACCTTGACTTTCACACGCGCTCCCACCACATCCTCACCTTCTTTGATGCTTGAGATCCTCCTGATGTCGAGCCGCACCGACGAGTAAAACTTTAAGGCCCGGCCGCCGGTGGTGGTCTCCGGATTGCCAAACATGACCCCGATCTTCTCTCGAAGTTGATTAATGAAGATCACACAGGTCTTGGACTTGCTGATCGCCGCCGTCAGTTTCCGAAGCGCCTGGGACATCAGTCTGGCCTGAAGGCCCATCGTCGGCTCACCCATCTCGCCGTCGATCTCGGCCCGAGGCACCAGGGCCGCAACCGAGTCGATCACGACGACGTCGATGGCCCCGCTTCGAACCAGGACCTCAGTGATCTCCAGAGCCTGCTCCCCCGTATCGGGCTGAGAGATCAGCACGTCGTCGATCTTCACCCCTAGAGACCGGGCATAGGCAGGGTCAAGCGCGTGCTCAGCATCCACGAACGCGGCGGAACCGCCCACGCGCTGCGCCTCGGCGATGATGTGCAGGGCCAATGTCGTCTTACCGGAAGATTCCGGCCCGAAGATCTCGATGACCCGGCCCCGTGGCACACCCCCTACTCCCAGCGCAGCGTCCAACTCCAGCGAGCCGGTGGAAATCGCCGCAATCGGCACGAGGGCGCCGGAACTGCCCATCCTCATGATGGAGCCTTTGCCGTATAACTTTTCAATCTGGGCGATTGCCAGATCCAGCGCGCGTTCCCGCTCTTTCCCGTCCCCCCGTTCCGCTGTCCTCTCCGCCATACCATCCTCCTTGGCCTACGAGACCACCATCAACGAACCGCGCTCATCCGGGACAACCGTAGGCGATTTCATGCGGGTTGTCAAGAGTTCCCAAGTTGTTCTGTTCACAACTCACTCTCCTTCCAATCGATGGAAACCTGCGAGATTACGACCGAATCCCCGGACAGTTGTTGTTTCAGGCTGAAACCGACTGAAACATCCCGTTTCATGCAACAGTCACGTTTTGTATCCGACCCTCTCCATCCGCTAACTTCACCTATTTCTTTAATTCACTGAATACGCATAGCTAGAGAAACCTACTGGAAGATTTCCGTTTTGGTATGCTTCTTGTTATCAAGGCTAGTTATCGTGATGGAGATCTTGATCGGAGGGGCATAACATGGAGCAGCAAGTGAGACAGCCAGTAACATCGGAAGAGGCTATGCTGACGACCAGCGCGAACGACCGAGGCTACAGTGGCTCCTTCTCAACGCCTTGAGTGCGAGACTTGCCGGATGTCACGTGGTAGTAGCAAAACAGTTCGTGTTCCGTCAGCTTCTTGGCGATGACGCCGGCGGCCGTCTCGATGACGCTGGCGAGCGTCTCATTATCGATGCCAAGACCTCCCCCACCCCGCACCAACTCTCCGATGTGTAAGGTGACAGCGGCCTCAGCCCGCATGGCATCGGTGGTGATCTTCGCAAAATCGTCAATCGGGATCGGCGGATTCTCGGCGTCAAACTTCGGGAACCCGAGCTCGATGATCTTCAGGGCTGTGGCCCCTTCAACTGCCGGAACCTGAAAGGCTGCATCGAATAACGCCTCCATAAAGATCCGGGTCAGGTCAGACGCGATGCGACGAGAGTCGGCCGACCCGACATAAGCCCGTAGGGCCTGCCTGGACTTTAACTCGTCAAGGGGCAGTCCAGGAAACGCAAGCATGGCGCCGTTCCGGTCTATGAATCCGTCGGACACGCTCCGCACAATCTTCTTGATCCCTATAGGTGGCGCCCCAGCCCCGCCCCCGTGCGAGCTGTCCTTAAATGCGATTTCGCCGAAATAGGCCTTATTATAAGCGAGCAACAGGCGTTCGAATCGTGATCCCGCTCGCGCTATCCGGTCTTCATCGTCTCGAATCCGTACATGCATGTATTCAACCAACTGAGGTGTGGCAGCCATCAGCTTTGCGTACCGACCGAGTGCAATCCGACGCGCGTTGGCACCGACGGAGACGTTCTTCAACCTTTCCTTCAGCTTTAGAGCCAGTGCACCAGGCTGAATCACATGGCCGTCTACATCAACCAGGTCCTTGATGTGCGTTCGGATCTGCGCTCGAAGCTCCTGTCGCGCCTCGTCAAGCCTGAGATCGAGGGCGTCACGAACCAGCGCCGCCGCCCTGTGAGTCGCACGCTCCGACTCTCCATCAGGCGCGGAGGCGATCAGACCGGGCGGCTTCGTAGCAGATGGCGCACCGTACGTCTCGCCGCTACAGACGAGAAAGCGCCTGGCTAATTCCTTATCATCTTTGAGTTTGTCGTACCACCGTGGCTGATCGGGCAGTGACAGCCCGAGAAGTTCACGAGGTGGCTGATCAAGCGAGGCACAACCGGCAGCGAAACATATGAGGACAATCGGCAGTGGGTGGAAGATACGGAAGATACGCATCGGACACCTCCTCTCTTCAACGAGCCTTTGTGGGAGTGCCGTTGATGTGTGCTCACAAGGCTGATGGAATAATAGGGGAGTCTTACTCGGTTCGCTCACACCTGTCAACCGAATAAGACGATTTGCATCTTCGTTTCGGAGCGGTTTTTCCTTGACAAGCGGCGTCGCAGCAGTTAAGAAGAAGAGCCGTTCCTGGGATTACGTGTACTCTCGTGACCGCCCCAGGAGTTGCTTCCACCTCGTCGCGGGAGCTGCGCTGTGGGTACCGCGTACCGTACCCTCAGATTCACCGCTCTACTCTACACCATCATCTGTTGCCAACAGGCTGCCGTTTGCCACATCCTCAACTCACAACTCCAAGCATGCCGCTTCACTCACTCGTGGAGCTTCAAGGGGGACGCATCTGGGCCAAGAGTCGGGTCGGCCAAGGAAGTACATTTGCTTTTTCCCTGCCCCGGCAACCTTTGACAGAGCCCCATGAAGTGGCAACTCATGGCAACGCGGAGAACCTATTATGAGCGCCAGGCACAGCAAGATCCTGATCGTAGACGACGACCCGGATATCCGGGAGGTGATGCGTGATCGGCTGAAGGCCATGAGTTTCGAGGTCGTGGAGGCGTCAGACGGTGAGCAGGCGCTGGCCCGGCTGAGGGACGAGTCGCCGACGATCACCCTCCTTGACCTCATGATGCCGAAGAAAAGCGGCTTAGAGGTGCTGAAGGCGATCCGCGATGAGGGGCTCGACACGACGATCATCGTGATGACGGCGTATGGCACCATTGAAAAAGCGGTTGAGGCGATGCAGGCCGGCGCGTACGACTTCCTGACCAAGCCGTTCAGTCCGGGTCATCTGGAAGTCGTCATCGGGAAGGCGCTGGAGCGAGAGGCGCTGAAGAGAGAGAATCTCCTGCTCTCTGGAGAGGTGAAAGGCAGAGATCAGGCGATTGTCGGCCATAGCCCGCCGATCCTTCATGCCATCGAGGTGATCAGAAAAGCAGCGGCCAGCGGTTCAACGATCCTCCTGCTGGGGGAGACCGGAACCGGGAAGGAGGTGTTTGCGAAAGCCATTCACCACTGGAGCCCAAGGCGCGATAAGCCTTTTGTGGTCGTCAATTGCGTGGCATTATCTGAAGAGTTGCTCGAAAGCGAGCTGTTCGGCCACGAGCGCGGGGCCTTTACCGGCGCGCACCAGCGCAAGCCCGGGAAACTGGAGCTGGCCGATGGAGGCACCGCGTTCCTCGATGAGATCGGCGACCTGAAGCCGCGCCTTCAGGCGAAACTGCTCCGCGTCCTTCAAGAGCACGAGTTTGAGCGGGTCGGCGGGACGAAGCCGATACGGGTCGATCTCCGCTTCGTTGCCGCCACAAATCGACGCCTGGATCGAGCGATCCGCGAAGGGTTGTTCCGCGAGGATCTCTACTACCGCCTCAATGTCGTCTCTGTCTCGCTTCCCCCACTCCGAGAGCGCCCCGAGGACATTGTCCCCTTGACCAATCACTTCCTGGCCCAATACTGCGGCCGCCTGGGAAAGCGAATCAAGGAGATCACGCCCGACGCCTGGGAGTTGCTGCAACACTACCACTGGCCGGGCAACGTGAGGGAGCTGGCGAACTTCATCGAGCGGGCCGTTGTCCTCAGTACGTACGATCGGATCACCTCAGAAGACCTGCCGCTGAGTGTCCTCAGCAGCTCAGCCGACTTGCCCACCGCAGACGTGCCTCGCGGATTCCATGAGGCTATTGTAGCGTACAAGCGACAGATCATTCGAGAGGCCCTGCACCGTTCGGGTGGCAATCAATCGAAGGCTGCGGGCGCCCTCGGCCTGCAGCGCACGTACCTCTCTCGCCTGATGAAGGAGTTACAGGTCGGCGAGAAGAGCTGATCCTCTTTTTTTCTTGACGTAGTAGTCTAATGTATAATACTAAGAGTATGGACGGTTGAGAGGAGAACAATCAGGGAGACACGATGGTACTCACCGACCGGCAGCGGCAGATCCTGAACTTCATTGCCAACTATAAGGCCCGGCATGGCGCCCCCCCGACGCAGCGCGAGATCGCCCGGCACCTGAAGATCTACATCCGGGGCGTCCAGTATCATCTCGAGCGGCTGGAGCGGGCCGGACATCTCACGCGCACGCCAAAGCGGGCTCGGGCCATCAACCTGCGCCGGGAGCAACGCGCTGCCCTCACCCCCCTGCTCGGCCGGGTGACGGCCGGCAGACCGGTCCTGGCTGACGAGCACGTCGAGGCCAGTTACCCGCTTCCCCGGGAATGGACCGGCAACGGGAAAACCTTCCTCTTGAAGGTTCAGGGCGACAGCATGCGCGATGCCCGCATCTTCGATGGCGACCTCGCGCTCGTGGCGGCGCAACCGGAGGCCCATCCTGGCGAGATCGTGGTGGCGATGGTCGAGGATGAAGTTACGGTCAAGCGCTTCCAGGTGGACGGCACGACGGTGGTCCTCAAGCCGGAGAACGAGCAGTTCGCGCCCATCAGGATCGAGAACGTGGAGCGCGTCAAGATATTGGGCAAGGTCATCGGAGTCTTTCGGAAGCTGTAAGCCAGCTACATGAATATCGAGATACCCATGAGTAATATGCAGGTATACCGCACGCTTGATGAGTTTTATCCCTTTTACCTCAGTGAGCACTCCAACCACACCTGCCGGCTGTTGCACTTCATCGGTACTACGATCGTTATCGCACTACTTCTTGCCGCCGCGATCACGCAAACGTGGTGGCTGGTTCCAGCGGCATTGGTGCAAGCTTACACCTTTGCATGGATCGGGCATTTCTTCTTCGAACACAACAAGCCGGCCACGTTCACATATCCCCGGCTCAGCTTCCTCGGCAACTGGCGTATGTGGTGGGAGATACTCACGAATAAAATCCTGATCTAAGCGCAAGAGCAAAGGTCGAGTTGTAGGAGATCAGCTATGGCCCAAGGTACGAGCATTGAATGGACCGACGCGACCTGGAATCCTGTGACAGGTTGCACGAAAATCAGCCCAGGATGCCAACACTGTTATGCAGAGCGGCTGTCCCATCGCCTGCAGGCGATGGGCAACTACAACTACCGAAACGACTTCGATGTGACGCTTCAGGAACAGATGCTCCAGCTTCCATTCAGTTGGAAGCGGCCTCATCGGGTCTTCGTTAATTCGATGAGCGATCTCTTTCATGAAGAGGTACCCGTTGAGTATATCGCCCGGGTGTTTGAGGTGATGAAGCAGGCGCACTGGCATCAATTTCAGGTGCTCACCAAGCGATCTGAGAAGCTCCAGCAATTGGCGCCAACGCTGGTGTGGGCAGATAACATCTGGATGGGCGTCAGCGTTGAGACCAAGCCGTATCTGTATCGGATCGATCACCTTCGACAGACCTCGGCAGCCGTGAAGTTCATCTCCTTCGAGCCGCTGTTGGAATCACTCAGCGCCGTAGATCTGCAGGGCATCAATTGGGCCATTGTCGGAGGCGAATCGGGGCCTGGGGCGCGTCCGATGGAGCGATCATGGGTCGTCGAGATCTTGCAGGCATGTCGCCAGGCTCACATCCCCTTTTTCTTCAAGCAATGGGGCGGTACGAACAAGAAGCGCGCGGGCCGTCTCCTGGACGGCAGGACCTGGGATGAGGTGCCAGGGAGTACGATACCGGAGGCTCTGTCTTACAATCTGACCCCTGCGTGCTGACGGCGACTGATGGGTAGGTATTTTTTTGGCTCAATGTATTAGTCATATGTATAATAACCAATCGTATCGTGATCATGCCCTTTCGCCACGGCGTGGGGCCAGTAAAACAGAGGTAGGGTGGAGTCTTGAGCAGGTTGCCGGGCGGCTGGTGGAGATCTCGGGCGCGGGGGCGACGGCCCCGCTCACACTGGCCTTCGGGCTGGTGCTGCAGGTGCAGCGGCAGAACGAGCCGGTGGCCTGGATCACACGTGACGACAGCCTCTTCTATCCGCCTGATGCGGCTGAGGGAGGGGTCGATCTCGACGCCTTGACGATCGTCCGGGTTCCTGACGACAGGGCCGCAGCCCGCGCCGCGGACCAGCTCATCCGGTCGGGTGCCTTCGGCCTGGTCGTGCTCGACTTAGGCGCTAAGCCTGATGTCCCCGCCCCGCTCCAGATCCGTCTGGCAGGGCTTGCGCACAAATATCAGACCGCGCTCCTCTGTCTTACGGCGAAGGAGGATGAGGCCTCGTCGCTGGGCCCGCTCGTCTCTCTCAGAGTTGCTGCCCGTCGGGAGCGACTTGCCAAAGACCAATTTGCGTGCGAGCTCACCGTCCTCAAGGATAAGCGCCGGGGTCAGACCTGGCGGCATGTGGAGGTTTGTTGTGGACCGGCTGGCCTGCGTTAGTCTCCCTGCCCTCCCCTTGCAACTGATACTGCGGCGTCATCCCAAATGGGCAGTCCACCCGGTAGCCGTGATTGCCGACAACAGGTCGCAGGAGCTGATCCGCTGGGTGAATGCGGCAGCGCACAAAGTCGGCGTGCGTCCCGGCCTCCGCTACGCCGCCGCCTGTTCACTTGCGGCCGACCTGCGGGCCGGCGTGGTCTCCCCTGCCGAGATCGATAAGGCGATCGAGGCGATTACCGAACGGCTCCGACGCTTTACGCCGGAGGTCGAGCCGTCCGCCGAGGAGCCCGGCGTCTTCTGGCTTAACGGGACGGGGCTGCATCTCCTCTATCCGTCGTATGAGGCGTGGGCGCGGCTGATCACTGCCGACCTGAACGGTGTAGGCTTTCGCGCAATGGTAGTGGTGGGCTTCACGCGCTTTGGTACCTATGCCGTAGCCAGGGCGCAGGATGGGATGATGGTATTTGATGATCCTGCCGATGAGCGTGCTGCCGCGCAGCAGGTTCAACT
>JAHFDH010000065.1 GCA_023249055.1 Candidatus Methylomirabilota bacterium | reverse complement strand
GACCGAAGACGACCCGCGGGTGACGCGCGTGGGAAGGTTGCTGCGAGCCACGGCGATGGATGAGCTGCCCCAGCTCTGGAATATCTTTCGGGGGGAGATGAGTTTTGTTGGCCCGCGGGCACTCAGACCGGGAGAGATAGAAATACGAAGTTCAACGTGCAAGGTTCAAGGGTCGAGGGTCGAGGATCAAGATGCAATGGCGGGGGCGGTGACGGCATTGGAGCAGATCCCTGGATATTGGCAGCGGCATGTCGTTCAACCGGGGCTCACGGGAATTGCGCAGATCTTTGCGGACCGGGATATTCCCAGCCGCCAGAAGTTCCGGTATGACCTTCTGTACATCCGCCGGCGGAGCTTCTGGCTGGACGTTCGATTGGTCGCGATCTCGTTCTGGGTGACCTTTCGGGGACGCTGGGAGGTAAGGGGAACGAAGTTCTAATTAAAGTTCAACGTTCAAGGTTCAACGTTCGACGTTCAAGGTTAAAAGAGTGGGATGTGGGCAGAGAGATGGCGAGAATTGAGAGATTTGAAGATATAGAGGCGTGGAAGGAGGCCAGAAATCTTGTGCGGGAGATATACCACCTTACAGGTCAAGGGGCTTTTACTCAGGATTTCGGCCTGCGGGATCAATTGCAGCGGGCATCTGTCTCGATTATGGCTAATATTGCCGAGGGGTTCGACGGTGGCTCCAATCGGGAGTTCGTGAAGTTTCTAGGCTACGCGTTGCGTTCAACGACAGAAGTTCAGTCCCACCTCTATGTCGCCACAGACCAGGGGTATATCGGTCAGCAAGAGTTTGAGTCACTCTACGAACTGAGCGTCAAAGTGAAGAGCCTCATCAGCGGCTTTCTCCGTTATCTTCGGTTCCCGTCTCTAGCTTCGCACGTTGAACCTTGAACGTTGAACCTTGAACCTTGAACGTTGAACGGCAAACCATGTATGACGTCTTAATCGTTGGGGGTGGACCGGCTGGACTGTATGCGGCCTACTGTCTGGCCAAGGCGGGACGACGCGTGGCGGTCTTCGAAGAGCACCCGGAGATCGGGAGTCCCGTACATTGTACCGGGTTGATCGCCTCGGAGAGCTTCACGCGGTTTGACTTGCCCCGGCACGCGAACCAGGCCGCGCTGCGAGAGGCTCGATTTTATTCTCCAGGGGGACACAGTCTTTCCGTGGCCTCGGAGAAGGACGAAACCGTCCTTCTGGATCGCTCAGCGTTTGACCGAGGGCTCGCAGACCAGGCGCGCGCGGCCGGCGCCGAGATTTTTCCAGGCCACCGGGTTGAAGCGCTCCGGAGGCTCCGGAGGAATCTCGTAGCCCGGACCTCCAATAGTACCGGTATGGAGCGGCTGGTGAGCGGGCGGCTTGGCATCCTGGCCACCGGCGCGTCGTACGGACTTCATCGTGGGCTTGGGTTTCAGTTACCCGATCGATTTGTCTATGGCGCCCAGGTTGAGGTCGGGTTTGAGATCACGTCTGGGGTGGAGGTCTACTTCGGGAATGACATTGCGCCAGGATCATTCGCATGGATTGTCCCCTTTACGCGGGAAGGGGTCGCGATGGCCAAGATCGGGGTCCTGGCATCCAGAGATGCGATGCAATACCTGACCCGCTTCCTCCGATTGCCCGTCGTGGCGTCCAGAATCCGATCACGTGCCGTCTACCAGTATCTGCGACGGCCCGTCGCTGTGTGGCCTCTGCCACAGACGTTCGGCGACCGCATGCTGGTGATCGGCGACGCGGCCGGTCTGGCAAAACCGACCACCGGGGGCGGAGTATACTACAGCTTATTGAGCGCGGAGTTTGCTGCCGATACGGCCTGCAGGGCCCTGTCGGCCGGCGACTGCTCGCCAAGGGTTCTCAGTCGCTATCAGAACGCGTGGCGAGCTGCCCTTGCATCGGAGCTCAAGGTTGGATCCCTGTTTCGCGGCTATGCGTCGCGATTCTCGGATGCCCAGATCGACGAGGCGTTTCAGATTGTGGCTGCTGAGCCGGTGACCCGCCTTATCCGGGACCACGCCTCATTCAATTGGCACAAGGGCATCATCCTTGCGCTCTGGCGCAGTTCGAGTATGCGCGGCTTCTTGTGGCGGGCCCTGATGAGCCGCGGCGGCCGGATAATTGGCGCGTTGCGACCTTTCATGAAAGCCTATCCCGCCATCAAGCTTCGAGAGGAGGGCGCCGCGACCGATTAGTTGACTGACACGAGAGGACAATCCACTAATAATTGATGCTCACGATCTTAAGCTTGTCGCCCTCCCGCTGAATCTTCCACTCGATGCGCCCCGACACGGTGGTCCCTTTCGAGGAATGGGCCGCATTTCTCGCCGAGATTAAATACTGTGCGGTCACTGCGGCCTGCTCGCCCTTTATTTCCACCTGCACGTTTTTGAGTCGGTAGATGATCTGGTCTCGCCCGGCAAGCCCTTTGATATAGGTGTTTCGGATGGCCTGATAATCCATGGTCCCCTTCTCCCGAACGCGGGTCGAGAGGGTGGCCATCACGCGCTCCACATCGGCTTTTTCATAGGCGTCAATATACTCGTCGAGCAATGCGTCGATCTCCTGCCGATCCAGACCTTTGGGTTCAGGCACAATGGGTGGAAGGGCCTGGGCCAGCAGTATCGGATTCGCTGTCGAACGTTCGGAGACTATCGGGTCTTTGTCGGATACGACAAGTTGACCCGCTGGAACCTCGGAAGGCAGGGAGACGTGAGACACACGCCTCATACGCCTGCGCTCCAATTGGTCATTCGCTGGAGAAGTAACGGACGCATTGAGAGCAGGAGGTCCACCCCGGGTCCGCATGGTAGGCAGAGTGCCTTTACTGGGGGCAGGGGACGGAAGGGCAAGGGAGGCCATGGGCTGACCGGTCTCGATATAGAGCTGCGGTCCTTCCGGATGGCGACCGGACAGCGCCATGAGAACGAATCCGGCCACCGCTATCAATGCGGCCGTAACAAGTGCCGGCGCTCGATGACGCGTGATAAGCCAAGGCTGAGTCGGCAGGGAGGGCTGTGCGGGCGACACAGGCCGCATCGCGGATAGGCTGCTTTGCTCGCGTGCAAGCAGCTCGCGGCGTCTTCGCTCGTCGTAGACGCGCCGTCTTTCAGGGTCTTTCAGGGTTTGGTACGCCTCATTCAGACGCGCTGCTTGTCGCGTAAACCAATCACCATTTTCCGGGTGACGATCCGGATGATACAGGGTCAGACGACTGAGCCAAGCCTCTTTGATCTCCCCACTCGTTGCCGTCGGGGCGACCCCAAGAATGGTATATGGGTCATCGGCGCCAGGGGTATCCAGGCAAGCCAGCAGAAAGGCCGCCCTTGAGGCGATCTCTTGCGCAGAGAGGCTTCGACGCTCTGCAATCTCCCGGGTACTCTGGAAAAGCTCCGATCGTTCTCCCTTGCTGATTTCTACAAGCAGAGCGATGAGTTGCTGCTTATCCGTCGAGATCGTCGAGATATCGGGAATCGGATTGCCGTCGGCCAACGCCTCGATCAGCCGAAGATAACCCGCATCATCCGGATCAAAACTCCGTGAGTTCTGTGTTGTACGTAGCATTGTTAACCTCGCCCCTCACCCCTCGAACATTGAACGTTGAACTTCAGTCCACCTTTGCCAGAGAGATCTTGTCGATCCATGCCGACCCGGAGAGCGGGGGCATGTAGGGGGGCGGAGGTGCACCATGAATTCTGAGCGTAACGCTCTGGCTGTTCCCAACCGTTCGGAACCGCCCCTCAACCTTGGTCCAGTCCCGTGTTCCTCCGATCGGGTCAGTCCGCGTCAAGAAACCGCGGGATGGGTCGATGATCTCCAGGCTGATTCCTGGGGATCCGTCGAGCCCTTGTGTCTTCAGATGTCCCTCGAACGCGTAGATGGAATCGGGCTGAACGAGAATGATTTGGGAGGCGTTCGAAAAGTCGGCGCGGCTTTTTGTAAAGACGAGCCGGAGGGAGCGTCGTCCTGTGTAGGCCATGAAGGGATCGAGTGCCGCAGCGACTCCTGGCGCGCCTCCGATCCTCCAGTTAAAGCCCCTGCTCATAGTTTTTTCCCGCTCAAAGCCTGCATTCGAAACAAGGTTCGATTCGGTAGGGGCCGCGTCGGGCTCAATCTGCCTGATGACGTTGGTCCACACCTGGTGCGCCAAGTCAAGCTTGCCCGTTGCCATGAGCAGATCGACTACCCGGAGTTGAAGATGCGGGTCAATCGGCTCTTCGGTGCGAGCGGCCAGTTGCGCGAGTCGGCTCCATACCGCAAGCGCCTGATCACCGAGATTGCGATCGAGCAGGTAATTCACATAATGCGTATAGTGAGGAATATCAGGTGGGATTAACGCATCCAGCATCTCTTCAGGGGAGACCAGTGTGCGCGCCAGTTCGTACCCCTTTGCGAGATCGGTGGAATCTGGAGGGGCCGAAAGAAACCTGGCCAACGTGTCGAGCGTCCTGGTGGCCTGTTCCTGGTCCAGGTATGCAACGGCAATCTCCCACAGAAGTGCTGAGTTGCTAGGAGCGAGCTGTGTGGCGAGGCGAAATGCCTGATCGGCCTCCGGCAACTGACCGAGTCCCCCGTAGAGCTTCCCGAGGTGCAGCCAGGACGTGCTGTCGAGCGGATTATCGCGCAGGGTTGACCGATACGCGGTAAGCGCGGCAGGGTAATCCCTGAGAACCAGGCCGTAGTGATACAACGAGGCGAGTGTGGCCTGCATACGGTGATTACCGGGGTCGACGGAGAGCGCCCGACGGGTTACCTGGTCGATCGGGCCTCGGCTCACAATCCTCTGGGCAACCCACGGCCGAATGGCAGCCCATGAGACGAATAGAAAGCCGAGCATCATCATACCGGAGAATACGATTCGCGACGGCCATGCGTGCAGGCGAATTACCATGTGTAAGGTTATGCGGGTGTGTTGCTGTTGCCCGCTTCCGGGGTTTGTGTGCCGGCGGGAGCCTGACTCGTCTCAGTATGAGCGGGTTCAGGGGTCGTTTCGGATGCGGCCTGCTGGTGGTAATGGTTGTAATGATAGTGATAGTAGTACGGATAGCCGTTGCCACGGATATCGACATTATTCAGCACGGCGCCCAGGACCGGCGCGTTCAGCTCGATGAGATTCTTGAAGGCGCGCTGAACCATCTCGCGCGGCGTCCGCCCCCCATGGACCACCAGGATCACGCCCTTGACCACAGTTGAAAGAATCAGCGCATCGGCTACTCCAAAGATCGGGGGCGAGTCCACGACGATATAATCAAACCGTTGGGAGAGGAGTTCGATGGTCTCCTTCATCCTCGGGGATGCCAGCAGCTCCGCGGGATTCACGGGGATGGTTCCTGCGGGGATGCAATACAGGTTTGGCATTGCTGTCCGCTTGATGACCGAGACCAGATCGGCATTCCCGGTCAGATAGTCCGACAGACCGGTTTTGAGGGGAAGCTCCAGATGAGAATGGCAGGTTGGCCGCCGCATGTCGCCATCGACGAGGAGTACACTGCCCCCCAACTGAGAGAGGGTAATGGCGGTGTTGATGGACAGCCCGGACTTGCCTTCCCCGGGTTGAGCGCTGGTAAACATGATCGATTTTGGAGGAGAGCCCGGCGAGGAAAAGAGCAGCGAGGTCCTGAGCGTTCGAAATGCCTCTGTCAACGTGGAGCGTAGGTCACTATGCGCGACCAGGGCAAAAACCGGCGTACCATTGGAATTGTCTTTGCTGCCGTTTCGTGAGAACCTCCCGCGCCCTTGCTTAGGGAGCGCAGAAGTCAGCGACGGGATCAACGCCAGGTTCGGAATGCCAAGGGTACGTTCGAGCGCCTCCGGATGTTTCACCGTATTGTCCAGATAGTCAAAGAAAAAGGCCATGCCGACAGCGACAGTCAGTCCCAGGACGATGCCAAGCAGGATGTTCCTGGTCTTGTTCGGACTGAACGGGGTTGTTGGAGTCTCGGCGGTGTCCACGATCTGGACGTTACTTGCGGCGAGCCCCTGTGAGATACCCGCCTGCTTCTGGCGCTCGAGAATACCGCTGTAAATCTGGCGATTGGTGTCGACATCCCGCTTCAGGATGTCATATCGGATGAGTTCCTGATTTAAGGTAATGGCCAGGTGCTTCTGTTCGTTGACGGCCGCCTGGAGGAGTTGCTCCTTCTTGACGGCAGCCTCGTACTCCTGCTTGATGGCGTCAACGGTGCTGGCAATCTCCACCTCAATCTGGCGCTTGATCTGGTCCATGCTCTCGCGTAGGCGGACCATCTTTGGATAGCCGGGTTTATAGGTCTCCCCAAGTCGGCGGTATTCGGAGTCCAGCTTATAGTACTCGGCCCTTAAGTTAGAGATCATGCCGCTTTGCAGGACAGCCGGGATCGAATCGAATTTCATCCCTTGACTCTGGCGGTACAGCGCCTCCCTGGCGATCCGTTCTCCTTGGGCTTTTGTCAGCGCCTCGCTCAAATCGGCCAGCTTTGTCGTGACGATATCTTTCTTCTCTCCGATGGCGAGGATCTGCTTCTGCTTTACGAACTCGTGCAGCAAGGCCTCCGATTGCTCGAGCTTATCACGTACGTCCTGAAGCTGCTTCGAAAGCCACTCGCTGGCCTGAGTCGTCGCGTTGTATTTCATTTCGAGGCTGTGGTCGATAAAGGACTTGGCCCACGTGTTGGCGAGCAGGGAGGAGAGCTGGGGGGATGGGGTGGCAAACGAGATTTTGACCAGACTCGATGCTCTGATCGGTTCAATCGTCAGCATTCTCAGGAGGGCATCCGTACTGCGGGAGCTGATCTGTTCTTCGGTCAGGTCAGATTCGGTCGGCTCGGAGGGTTTCGCAGAGCCGGTGAAAAGATTTTGCAGCCACGCGATCGGCGATTCCTTTCCACCGGCAGTACCGGATGCTTCCGGGCTCACAAGGATCGGCTGACCGCTTGCCTTGGCCGTTTCAAACACCCGTTTGGCAAGACTTCGGCTCTGCAACAGTTTCTGCTGAGTCCCCATGAACTCGGGATCATACGCAGGTTGAGTAGGGGAGCCGATCTCCTGGAATGACAGGATCTGGGGCCGCTCCCGATCGATCTTGATGGTGGCAGTGGCTCGATAAGTGGGAGTCAGGCTGAAGGTATAGATGGTCGCGATGGTCACGATAATGGCGAAGAAGGTGAGGACGATCCAGCGGTGTTTCAGGACCGTTCGCCAGTAATCGCGAAGGTGCGTCTCTTCATCCTGCTGGAGGTAATACCGTTGGAGCAATTGCTCGCGTGGACTGGGGGCGTTCCCCTCCGATTTGACTAGAGCATCCATCTGGCAGAACCGCCTCCTTCGCTTTGCATCGGCGTGGACCGTTCCCCTTGCATCTTGGTAGAGCGACGCTAGAAAGCGGCCCCGGCCGATAATCCAACGCGGATAACCGATTTAAAAAAGTCTACCGCTCCATATATGACGGCCTTGGGTCCGCTGGTGCCCACGAACACCACATCGTTTTTCTGAATCACCAGCCCCGGCTTGCCTTCCTGCTTTACCTGATCGACGTTGATCTTGAGCACCTCGTTTTTCGATTCGCTCACCCGCAATACCTCGATGTCGGTCAAATCGGCGTCCTCTTTCAACCCCTCACCGAAATAGATGGCCTGGTCAACGGTGAGTTTCCCTTTGATGGGATAAGGGCCAGGCTTCTTGACGGCGCCTCCAAGGAGGAACTCTCCGGACTTCGGCACGCTGATGACATCTCCCGATCCCACCCTCACATTCATGGAAGGGTCGAGTCCAACCAACAGTTGTTCCAGATCAACTTTGACCAATTCACCTGAGGTTGATGGGTCAGTGTCTGCGCCGGCGCCTTTCCGCAGGATATAGATGACCTGATCAGCCTCTTTACTGAGGCCGCCGGCCAGGGCCAGCATATCGGTGAGCGTTCGCCGCTCGTTCACCTCGTAGATACCGGGCTTATTCACTTCCCCTAGAACGGCTACGCGCTGGCTCTTATATTCCTCGATAAAGACACTCACCTGAGGATCGTGGAGATACTTTTCGGCGAGGAGATCGGCCAGTTCCCCCTCAAGCCGGCGTGCGGTCAGTCCATGGACCTTGATCGTACCCACCAATGGGAGTCTGATGAATCCCTCTGTTCCTACCCGCACCCTCACCTTATCCCACTCGCTCACATCAAGCGCTGTGACGACAAGAAGGTCGCCGGCTCCTATGACGTAATCTCTCGCCGATCCATTCTCTTGGGCGGTGGTGCTAATGATCTTACTGTTCAGGGTGGTGCTGCCTACCTGTTCGGAGGATCTTGAGGCAGACGCCTTGGCGAGCAGAGCCTCCTTGGAGGGGCCCGTCGAGGCGCACCCCGCTACCAGCATACCTAAGCCGATGATGGAGAGGATAGACGTTCGCCTCATTCTGGCCTCGTTCATCTGTTCAGTCATTCGGTCTGTTCGGTCTCGCACTACACAAGATAGACCAAACAGATCGGACGGAGTTACTATGGAGTAGAAGGACTCGCGTTGCCGTGGCCGCCTGAGTGGCTTACGCCAAGCCCAACGCCCAAACCGATTGCCGCTGCAGTGACGCCAAGCCCTACGGCAGTCCCCGTGGCGGCCCCTGCCCCGGCCCCAGCTCCTACTCCGACAACACTTTCGCCGCCAAGTGGGACATATGCCACAAGGTTGTCGTTGAGGATGTAGCCAGCGTACGCTGGATCCGCCGTGAAGACCGGAGTCGCGCCGGGCGGGATGTTAGCATCCGGCGGGATTGTTCCTGGGGGTACCGGATTTGGTAGGTCTGTGGTGATGCCTGTGGAAGCGGTGAAGGAGCCGTCGGCAGTGATGTAGCCGAGACTTTTTCCGTCTTCACCGTAGACCGGAGTCGCGCCTGCCGGCATACCGGACGGTTCGCCGGGAAGGGCCTGGGCGAGCATCAGGCCGAAGCCCGGATCCGAAGAGCCGACAAGCGGGATGTAGACGCTTTGACCAGCCTTCACAATATGAAGTCCTTGATCGCTCACCGAGTTGGCTACCATCTCGCCCTGCTGTAGACCCAGGCGGGATCCTCCACGCGGGTTGACGACGATCGCCCCCACGGAGTCTGCCGTGGACAACGTAGTTGCCTTCGTTTGGAGAACAGCCGAACGATCCCCTGTGTTGCCGTTCTCGCTCCGATAGTGGACGCTTGGCGTGACGAATGTTGCGCGGGATGACGAGGGCACCCTGAAGAAGACCTGGCCGACGGCTACTTTCACGACCGGCGCGGTCCGTGATCCGGCCAACCCGACAAGCGTTCGAGGCTGAAGTTCAAGTTGGGCGCCGTCTTTCAGCAGCACCGAGGCGGTCCCCTTTCCGGTCCGTATCATGGTGTGTTCGTATATCAGGTTGGAGGAGGCCGTTAGCGTGGCCCACTGCTTCCCGTCTACGGATATCTGAGCTTCTTTCGATCCGGTCGCTAATCCCAGTGACGGTTCCGCAGCCCGCGCAGTTGGTGGGACGAGCGCGGCCATAGTCCAGAAGAAGAAACTGGCGAGCGTCGCATACGCCCAACGGGTCAGGAAGAGACGATTGTGGCAATTCAAGCGCATGTTCGTCCTCCTTCTCGAAGTGAGTTACTCTACTAGATGCGATATCTACTATATTAAAAGGTATATAGGCCTCTACAAATCAAATGTCAAGTAAATTTGTACGACATCTGATTGTATAAAGTAGGTGGTGATGTGTGAGTATATGTGACATATTAACTTTATTTGCTAATTCTATGTTGTATTATCTGAATCTGTATTCCTGGATCAATACGAGGATGCGCAGTGGCGCATGCCTACCGGTCATGTCGGGGCGCGATTTGTATTGACAGCGATGTGGGGGCTGACTAGAGTAGGTTCATGGGAAAGTAGCTTCGGAAGGCCGTCAGAGGCGTGTTTGTGGGTATCAGTCGATGAGGGACGCACTGCTTTATAGGGTTCAACAGACGATCGACCGGCATTGCATGCTGGCAGCCGGAGAGACGATCGTCGTCGCTGTGTCCGGCGGTATTGATTCGATGGTCATGATCCATCTTCTGTTGTGCCTTCGGACCCGTTATTCCATCTCACTTCATGTCGCCCATCTGAATCACGAACTTCGCGGGGCAGAATCAGCCGAGACGGCCAACTTTGTACGGACTCACTGCGGGATTCATCAGATTCCTGTGACCGTGGCGAGTGCTGATGGGAGGATGTTGCGGGACCGTAGGAAGGGCTCAATTCAGGCCGTTGCCAGGGATCTCCGCTATCGATTCCTTGAACGGGTGGCAGATGAGCAGAACGCCGATAAAATTGCCTTAGGCCATCACCGCGACGATCAGGCAGAGACCGTCCTGATGAACCTGCTCCGGGGATCCGGCATCAGGGGGCTTGGAGGTATCCCGCCTGTCAGAGGCCGCATCATTCGCCCGTTGATTGACTGCGCCCGGGAGGAGATCGAGCGGTATGCGCGGAAAGAGGGGATTCCCTACGTCGAGGACTCTTCAAACCGGACTCTTGTGTACAGCCGGAACCGAATTCGACTGCAACTCCTGCCGGAACTGGCCAAGCGATTTAACCCGCGCGTTGTCTATGCCTTGGCGAACGCGGCCACAATACTTGGAGCTGAGGATGCGCTGTTGGACGGGATGGCCGAAAAAGAGCTTCGCGCGGTTCTGGTCTCGCGGTCTCGTGAGGCGTTCGTGCTGTCTATTCCCCAGATGGCGACCCTGCCCAGCGCCTTGAGATGGCGTATGATTCGACGCGTTGCCGAAGAGTTGCGGGGAGGCCGTCCGGGATTGACCTTTCAACAGACGCTGGCTATTGATCGACTGGTGATGACAAAGGGGGCGCAGGGGGCGGTGTACGCGCCGGGCGGATTACGCGCACAAAGGGCGGGCGACCGTCTCGTTCTTTCGCTGGGGGTGAGCCAGGCGAGAGGCCGCATTTCATCGTGCCCCATGGTCGTTCCGGGTGTGACGGTGATTCCGGGAGTGTTGCTCAGCCTTCGGAGCGAGATG
>JAHFDH010000188.1 GCA_023249055.1 Candidatus Methylomirabilota bacterium | reverse complement strand
TGTCCCAGGAACTTAAGCGTGAGGTGAAGGTTCTCGGGTTTCACCCACCCGACATCGGCGCGGGTCGCCTTGAGCCGTTCCTGCACCCCCGCGAGAGCTTCTTTCAGCTCCGGATCGAGATTGACGGCGACAAAGGCGCGAACAGTGGGCGGAAGTGGACGATCAGGTCTGAGTGTCATCTCAGCGCGACAGCAGATGCCGGCGCAGCATGTCGAGGGCCGCCTGTGACGCGAGGAGCTTATTGGTATCCCGATCGCCAAGAAACCGGAACTCCCAACAGTGTACCCCCTCTTTGGAAGCCATGGCGATGTAGATCAAGCCGACCGGCTTCTCGGCGGTGCCCCCGTCCGGACCGGCAATGCCGGTGATGCCAAGGGCCAGATCCGTTCCGGCGGCCTCCCTTACGCCCGAAGCCATCGCAAGGGCAACGGG
Source organism: Candidatus Methylomirabilota bacterium (assembly GCA_023249055.1). Lineage (GTDB taxonomy): Bacteria > Methylomirabilota > Methylomirabilia > Methylomirabilales > Methylomirabilaceae > Methylomirabilis. The sequence goes on along the minus strand of JAHFDH010000188.1, from coordinate 2,552 downwards.
CCGGCTGACTGCTCCATGCTGTGAAATCAGCTCGTGCGGCACCCCAACCAGGCGCTCCTTGGCCTGGTTGCTGTAGACCACCTCGCCACAGATAAAGTAGGCGGAACTCCCAGGGAGGTTGGTCAGACGGTGAGAGATCAATCCCCCGGTGCACGACTCGGCAACGGCAACGGTCTGTTTTGCCTTCAGGAGAAGCCGCCCCACCACCTCTTCGAGGCGCTCTTCATCCCGCCCGAAGATCAGGTCGCCGAGGCGCTCGCGAAGCCTGGCCTCGAGATCGTCGAGTAATCGCTCGCCCTCCGCCTCCGACTCAGTTTTTACCGTCAGTCTGATGTGAATCTCCCCTGCGTGAGCGAGCAGGGCAATGGTCGGGTTTCGTGCGGAGCGGGCCAGATCACCGATCGCCTCGTCGAGCTTCGATTCGGTGATCCCGCACGTCTTCAGAATGCGCGAGCGAATCCGCGCCCCGACACCGAGACCCTCACGAAGCCGCGGGATGACCTGCTCCCTGAGCATCGGCCGCATCTCCGAGGGTACTCCCGGCATTGCCACCATCACCTTCCCATCCCCCAGGCGGATGAAGAGGCCAGGCGCGGTGCCTCGAGGGTTTGAGAGCACGATCGCACCATCCGGGATCAGCGCCTGTCGCTCGTTGTTGCTGGACATGGTCAGTCCTCGCTCGGCGAATCGGCGACGGATAGACTCCAACACTACCTGATCGAGCACCAGGGACCGCCCCACGACGCTTGCGATGACCCGGCAGGTCACATCGTCCTCAGTAGGACCTAGACCTCCCGTGCAGACCACAATCTCCGACCGCGCCAGGGCCAGGCGAAGCGCCTTCGCGATGCGGTCTTCGTTGTCCCCAACGGTCGCCTTCCAGTACACGTCGATCCCCGCTTCGGCAAGCTGTTGGCCGATGTCGGCAGAGTTGGTGTCGATACTGTGGCCTAGTAACAGCTCCGTCCCAATGGTGAGGATCTCGGCAACGACGGCTTTGTCCAACAAACGCGCTCCCTAGTCCCGTTCCAACTTGATGCGTCAAATGTGAGCCGCGTCCCTCATGGCAATGGTCGCGACCGCGCGGGACGGCAAAGTCGCCATAACAAGTTGGAACGGTACTATCCGATCAGTTCCGGCAGCCACGATCGGAGTAGCCAGACCGAAAGATTCGCATAGACCCCGGCCACCAGATCATCCAGCATGATACCCCATCCGCCGGAAAGATTCTCTGCCCGCCCGGCCGGAAACGGCTTCCAGATGTCGAACAAGCGGAAGAGGGCAAAGGCGCAGAGAAGCGGTGCCGGCCGTGGCGGAATCGCCAGCAGCGCCACCCAGCAGCCGACGATCTCATCGATGATCACCATGGGGGGATCCTTGGCCGAAAGGGCAAGCGCTGCCCGGTTTGCCGCGTAGGTCCCTACGGCAAATAGGAGCGCAACGACCGAGAGGTGGAACGTCCATGGTAGGTGCCGGAAGGGAAGGAAAACAAGAAGTGCGCCCAGGCTCCCCACCGTGCCCGGTGCGTAAGGGATCCGGCCAAGATTGAAGCCGGTGGCGAGCAGCAGACACAGCCGGGCGAATGACGACCCCCCCCGAGAGCTCGGAGGGTTCACCATCCGCGGCAGGTCCGACCTCTCAGGCGACCGAGGTCTGGTTACCGCCCGCCGCCTTCGAGCGATAGAGCGCCTGATCCGCCGCGCGGACGAGATCTTCGGCCTGACGCATGTCGGGACCGAGGCAGGCGACGCCGAGGCTTACGGTGACGAAATCGCCTCCCATCGACTCCTGCAGATCAGGGGAGTGACGCTCCATTGCAGAGCGGATTCGCTCAGCTTGCACCCAGGCCTGTCTGACATCAGTCTCCGGGAGAATAATGCCACACTCATCCCCCCCGTACCTGGCGACGATATCGACGCCTCGAGTGTTGCTTCTCAGTCCGCCGGCAATGAGGCGGAGAGCCTGATCACCGGCCAGATGGCCGTGCCGGTCGTTGTATTGCTTGAAGAAATCGATATCCAGCATGATCAGCGAAAGCGGCCGACCGTACCGCTGAGCCCGCCTGAACTCTTGCTCGAGTTGCTGGTAGAAGTGGCGATGGTTGAAGAGACCCGTCAACTCATCAGTGATGGCCAGCCGGTTGGTCTCCTGAAACAGGCGCACGTTCTCGATCGCGATGGCCAACTGCTCGCCCAGGGGGACGAGGAGATCAAGTTCACGCTCTCCGAAGCTGTGGGGCTGTGTGCTGTCCAAGAAGAGGGCGCCGATTGCCTCCCCCTTGGCAATGAGCGGGAGGCGTACTGATGAGCGGATGCCTTCTCTCAGGAGCGTCTCGTCTTCCTCGAACCGCCGCGCCGCCGCCAAATCCGGCTCGATATGCGGGGATCGATGGGACAACACCCACTCGATGCCTGTCGCTCCGCCTCCCGACAAGAGGCTCCCCGGCGCTTCAGTGGTGGGCTGATCGGCAGCGAGCTGGAGCATTCTGAGCCCCTTGCCTGAGTCGTCCCGCACGACGACTCCCATCCGGTCATACGGGATGAGTCGTTTCA
>JAHFDH010000064.1 GCA_023249055.1 Candidatus Methylomirabilota bacterium | reverse complement strand
CTTTGCCGCCAACACGAGAACCGATAGCAAATCGCTGGTCGACATCCTCCCACGGGTCCTTCAAGCGCTGCTTGTGGCCAAGGGATACGCGTTCCGCCGCCCGGTCGAACTTGAGGACGACCACCTCGATCTCATCGCCGACGCTAAAGAGTTCGGACGGATGACCGACGCGGCCCCAGGACATGTCGGTGATGTGAAGCAACCCGTCCAATCCGCCGAGATCGATGAACGCGCCGTACTCGGTAATATTCTTGACCTTGCCTCGTATGATCTTTCCCTCCTCCAGCGATTGCAGGGTCCTCTCCTTGAGGGTCCGGCGCTCTTCCTCAAGCAACTCCCGTCTGGACAGTACGATATTGCCCCGGCGCTGATTGAGCTTGATGACTTTCATGGGGAAATTCTTCCCGATCAGTTTGTCGAGGTCGCGGACAGGCCGCAGATCGACTTGAGAACCGGGGAGAAAGGCCCTCACGCCGATATCCACGGTCAGGCCCCCTTTAGTACGGCCCAGGATCGTCCCCGTGATCACTTCGCCCTTCTCATAGGCTCGCCGGATGTCGTCCCAGATCTTCGTCTTCTCCGCCTTCTCCCTCGAGAGGACAATGAGGCCGTCGCTATCCTCTTTCTGCTCCAAGTAGACATCGACAGTATCGCCAACCTTCACCGTGATCTCTCCGGAGGGTGCCAGGAACTCCTTGATCGGTATCGCCCCTTCAGACTTATAACCGATATCGATCAGGACCATATCGTTCCTGATCTCCAACACAGTCCCCTTGACGATCTCCCCCTCAGTGATCTCCCGCAGGCTCTGGGTGTACAGCTCACCGAGATCCTCGAGGTGCTCCTGCGCGGGAAGCTCATGATCCGGCGCGTCCGTCGATGTGTGAACAGCCTCTTCCAACTTGTCCGTCTCAGATATCATACCCTTTAATTCCTCCTTTTAGTAAGATACCCACCTCTTCATGTGGGTTCATTGATTCCTCGCTTTTTGATCAGCATAGCTTCTCTTGTTGCGTATGTCCGATCATCTCGTACTCTACAGCCGCTCTCTAACGACGTCTTGAGAGCGGCAATCTTTTCCATGATTGCCCGGCTGAATGTCACGATCTGATCTTCTGCCGTGTCCGCCGGTTGCTCCTCAAAGCGGCATGGCGTCCCGAATGTGATCGCGATTCGATAGGGTCTGGGAAGCCACGCGCCCTTCGGAAACACCTTCCCCGTTCCCTTATGAAATACCGGAACGACCGGCGCGCCGGTCCGCGCGGCTATCAGTCCGATCCCGGGCTTCGCGGGCCGCAGGTTTACGCCGTCTCCGCGCGTCCCTTCAGGAAAAACTGCAACAATCTCTCCCGCTTCCAGCAGAGAGGTCGCCAGCTTGAAGGCCTGCAGGTTGGTTCGACTCCGATTGATCGGAAAGGCGCCGAACTGCCGAATCAGCCAGCCCAACAACGGGACACGGAACAGCTCCATCTTGGCCATGAAGCGGACTGGACGCCGAACCGCGATCGCGATAATGACCGGGTCAATATAGCTTACGTGATTGGCCGCCAGGATCACCGGTCCTGTACGAGGGATATACTCCTGCCCCTCGATATGGAGACGAAAGGCGACCTTTGCGATGCCGAGGCACACGAGGCGAGCGGTGATGAAGGCGCAACGAGCGATCGCCGTTTTGAGTATCAGGCCCCGAAAAAACGCAACACTCATAATATCGGACTACCTCTCCGAAACGCAAGCAAAAATTCGAAGGACTCACGTATCGCCTTCTGGAGCGGCGATCTTCCTTCTGATCTCGGCCTCCATCGCATCAACCACCTGAGACACGGGCAGATCGCTTGTGTCGATCGTAACAGCGCCGTCGGCCTTTCGCAACGGTGAGGCGCGTCGGCTCATATCTCTAGTATCCCGCAACTGGATTTCTTCGGCAAGTTCGTCTATCTTGCGAGTCGCGCCGGCGGCCTGCGCCTCGAGGTAACGTCGTTGAGCCCGTATCTCCAACCGAGCCGTCACATAGAATTTCACATCGGCATCCGGAAAGACAACCGTCCCGATATCACGCCCGTCCATGACGACCCCTCCTTGCGCTGCGATCTGCCGCTGATGCGCCACCATCACAGCACGAACGCTCGGATGGGTAGAGATTCTCGACGTCGCCTGTTCGACCTCGCGCTCTCTGATCTGTCGACCGACATCCTGCCCGTCGACGAAGATCAGTTCACGGTCACCGGCGGGCTCAAGAACGATAGAGGTCTCATCAGCCAATTGCCGCAGGCGTGGTTCATCGTCCAGATCAAGACCTGCCCTCAGCGCCTTCCACGACAGCGCACGATACATTGCCCCGCTGTCGATGTAACGGTACCCAAGCCGCTTGGCGAGCAGGCGGGCCGCCGTACTTTTGCCTGCGCCTACCGGCCCATCAATGGCGATGATAAGGCAATCCGCCGTTCTTTTCAATTGGTCGTCACGCTTCATATCCCGCACGGTGGATGTCAGGTCTCCAGTGGAACCGCCGCTCCAGGCAGAGCGGCATCCAACCGGGTCCAGAAATCAGGAAATGAGCTGCTGACACAGAATGGATCGGAGATGGTAGTGCTCCCTTCTGCCGCCAGGGCCGCGACAGCCAACGCCATCGCCACCCGGTGATCGCCCCAACTGTCGCAGTGACAGCCGGACAGTGACGCGCCTCCCTGAATGATCAAACCATCAGGGCGTTGCTCGATCTGAACGCCAAACCCGTGAAGCTCCTCGACAATCGCAGCGATCCGATCTACCTCCTTGACTCGAAGCTCGGCGGCGTCCCGTATCGTGGTGGGACCCGCGGCGAGCGCCGCGGCTACAGCAAATACCGGGATCTCATCAACCATCCTGGGGATCAGGGCTCCGGCTATCTCAGTCCCGTGGAGCGCTTGACTCCTGACATGAAGGTCGGCAACCGGCTCACCGCAGATAATACGCTGTCGGCTGACCTCGATCACGGCGCCCATCGATCGCAGCGCATCCAACAGGCCGGTTCGCGTCGGGTTTATGCCGACCTCTCGCAGCGTCAATTCCGATCCTGGAAGCGCCAGGGCCGCTACCAGAAAGAAGGCAGCGGCTGAAAAATCACCCGGAATCGCCATCTGAAACGGGGAGATCTTCTTGATGCCGTCGACTCGCACACTCAAACCGTTACGGTGGATCGGGATACCGATCGCCTCAAACATCCGCTCTGTATGATCGCGCGAGAGAGACGGCTCTGTGACTGTCGTCTCCCCATCGGTAAAGAGACCCGCAAGCAGGATAGCGGATTTGACCTGGGCGCTGGCAATCGGACTCACATAATCGATCGCCTGCAGACGCGTTCCCTTGATGGCAAGAGGGGGCAGGTTCCCGCCGGCGCGGCCCAGAATGGTGGCCCCCATCGATCTCAGCGGCATCACGACCCTGGCCATCGGCCGTGCGCGCAGATACTGATCGCCCGTCAGCACGGAAAAAAACGGCTGAGCCGCCAGCACCCCAGCCAGAAGCCTCATTGTCGTTCCGGAATTCCCGAGATCCAGAATCTCGGCCGGTTCCTTCAGGCCGTACAGCCCGACGCCATGAATCTGCAGCCGCCCATCATCCGCCTCTTCACTCGCGACCCCCATGGATCGAAACGCCTTCGCGGTATCGCGGCAGTCATGGCTTCGCAGTGCACCGGTGATCTCGGTGACCCCATCAGTCAGTGATCCAAGGATGATCGCGCGATGCGTGATCGACTTGTCGCCCGGAAGGGTCAATTCACCCTTCAGCGGACCGACAGGATCGACCCGCATGCGCCTTAGGCTGTCCGTGACCATGTCGCCTCGATTCGTTCGACGAGCAAGCGGAGCAGACGTTCGGTGGGCGTCGATCCCTCCACAGGCAGCCACTCAATCTCGTCCTGGTGGCGGAACCAGGTGAGTTGGCGTTTGGCATACCGTCGGGTATCGCGCTTAAGAGTGGCGACCGCATCATCAAGACCGATCTGTCCTGTTAAGTGCCCGATCATATGCCGGTAGCCGATAGCTCGCAGCGGTCGGAGTGTCCCGCAATACCCTTGATCGAGTAGATTCCGAACCTCCCGCAACAACCCCTGGTCCATCATTGCCTCTACCCTTGCCTCAATCCGTTGGTACAGTTCCTGGCGATTCCGATCCAGTCCGAATCTCAGAACAGGCCCAGGGACTGGTCTGTGGTTGCGGCGTGCCTCCAGCCTGAGGGCCGAGATGGGACGGCCGCTCGCGATCGCAACCTCAAGCGCCCGCACAATCCGAAACAGATCGTTGGGATGAATCGCCGCCGCCGACTCGGGATCGATGGCCTCGAGTCGTCGGTGCAGAACCGCAGAACCCACTTGTGACGCCTCCTGATGCAGTGTCTCTCGCAGTGGGGCCATCTCCCCAGGTCCGTCACACAGACCGTGGAAGAGTGCGCGAACGTAGAGACCGGTTCCTCCCACCACAATTGGGAGACGTCCACGGGCGCGAATCTCGACGATGGCGGCAGAAGCCAATCGTACATAATCGGCCGCCGTGAAGGGCTGGTCAGGATCGACGATGTCCAGAAGATGATGGGGAATACGGCATCGATCGTCGGCGCTCGGTTTCGCGGTCCCGATGTCAAGACCGCGGTAGACCTGCATCGAGTCAGCCGCAACGATTTCGCCCCCTACCCTTTGCGCCAGAGCGAGGGCGAACGACGATTTCCCGGTGGCTGTCGGGCCCACCAGCACAATGAGCGGTAGAGCGCTCAATAAATTGCGACCTCCTTTTCGCACCTGTCTCCAGGATACATCAGAATTGGCTTTATGGCACCAAGCCAGCCCCCCACCTCAAACCCTGCGTCATGCGGTCACCTTGGCAGTTTCAATGCTTCCAGGATTCGGGAGGTCGCCTCTGCCTTATTGAGAAGGTAGAAGTGCAGGCCGGGGATACCTGCGTCAAGCAGTTCGCGGCATTGTCGGATGGCGTATCGCACGCCCACGTCCACCTGCCCGTGGGGGTCGTCCCGATAGGCTTCCAGCTCGACCAGAAACGATACCGGTATCCTGGCCCCGCACATCGAGGTAATGCGCTGTATCTGGCCAAGGTTGACCACCGGCAGGATACCAGGAATGAGCGGCGCTGTCATTCCCGCCTGCGTGTAACGACTGCGAAACTCGAAGAAATCACGATTGTCATAAAAGAGCTGAGTGATGACTGCATCGGCGCCCGCGTTGACCTTTCGCTTGAGATTTGCCAGATCGACAGCAGGACTTGGCGCCTCCTGGTGCGTTTCGGGATAGCCGGCGACGGCGATACTGAAATGGGGGAATTCCTGCCGAATCAGCGCCACCAGCTCATTGGCATACGCTAGGCCGCCCTCGGGCTTTTTGAACTCCGCCTGGCCCTTGGGCGGATCGCCGCGCAAGGCCACGATGTTCTCTATGCCGAGTTCGGTGGCCTCCTTCAACCATTGGCGAATCTCTTCCACGGTCGATCCCACACAGGTCCGATGAGCGACTGTTGTCACGCCGCACGCCTTGCGGATCTTCACGGTCAGTTCCAGGGTCTGTTCCCGAGTTGAGCCGGCAGCGCCGTAGGTGCATGAGACGAAGGAGGGGCGATACACCATCAGGGTTTCAAGGGCGGAGAACAATGGGGCCTCTCCAGCCTCAGTCTTCGGGGGAAATATCTCCAAGGAGAGGCCAAATCGATCGTTGCCGTACATGTCGACGATCTTCATCGGTGTCGTTCGCTACCCCCACATGGCAGCCTGTCCTGAAGCGAGCACGTGCGAAGGGGCACCATGTCAACCAGCATCATATCATGCGGGTAGGCGGTGATGATCAGGAAGCGCAAAATGCGAAGGCCCTCGCCTCCATCCGTCTGTCTGCGAGGGCCTATCGTGCGTATAAGCATTCAGCGATCAGCCTTCAGCTCTGTTGGTTTTCTGGTCGTGCTCCCTGCTGAAAGCTCAAAGCCCACCCGTAAGATTCCGACTAGTCCGTCGCCGGTTTTTTGATCCAGGTCATCATGGATCGCAGTTCCTTGCCGACCTTCTCGATCGGATGCTCTGCGTCACGTTTGCGCATGGCCAAAAAGCTTGGCCGTCCGGCCTGGTTTTCCAGAATCCATTCGCGAGCGAAGGCGCCCGTCTGGATCTCGTCAAGGATCTTTCGCATCTCGGTCTTGACCCGCTCGTCAACGACACGTGGACCGCGGCTGTAGTCCCCGAATTCTGCCGTGTCACTGATCGAGTAGCGCATGTACGCCAAGCCGCCCTGGTAGAAGAGATCAACGATCAGCTTCAGCTCATGCATGCATTCGAAGTAGGCGAGCTCCGGCTGGTAACCGGCATTCACCAGTGTCTCAAATCCCGCCTTCACCAGGGCGGAGGCTCCTCCGCACAAGACGGCCTGTTCGCCGAACAGGTCCGTTTCCGTCTCCTCGCGGAAGGTTGTTTCAAGCACGCCCGCTTTCGTACACCCGATCCCTTTCGCGTAGGCCAAGGCGGTCGCCTTCGCCTTCCCCGATACATCCTGGTGGACAGCCAGCAGCGCGGGAACGCCGCCGCCTTCTGTAAACACGTGACGCACAAGATGGCCCGGCGCCTTGGGGGCGATCATCGATACATCCACGGTCGGCGGCGGGACGATTTGATGAAAGTGAATGTTGAAGCCGTGGGCAAACATCAAGGTCTTGCCCGGCGTCAGCGCCTTCTGGATCGACTCCTCGTACACCTGTTTCTGCGTCTGGTCGGGGAGCAGCATCATGATGACCTCTGCGCTGTAGGCGGCCTCCTCGCAGGTGGCGACCTTCAGCCCATTAGCCTTCGCCTTGTCCCACGATTTGCTCCCCGGGTAGAGGCCGACGATCACATCGAGGCCGCTATCTTTGAAATTCAGCGCATGGGCGTGGCCCTGACTGCCATATCCCATAATAGCAATGCTCTTGCCTGCCAGCAGATTCAGATCAGCATCCTGGTCGTAATACAGCTTGGCCATCTGTCCTCCATCTCCCTCATACCTACTCGACGAGCCCAACCACCCTTTTGGTCTCCGATCCCTTCCAGATCTCTTCAGCCTGTTTGCTGAGCACTTTGCTGCCTCTAGTCATCACCGTCATACCCGTTCTCGCGAACTCCTGAACGCCGTACGGTCTGAGGAGTTCAATAAAGGCGTTCAACTTGTCCTCGGCACCGGTCAGCTCGAGCATGTACGACAAGGGAGCCACATCCACCACTTTGGCTCGAAAGATATCGGCGATCCGGAGGACCTCAGCTTTTGCCTCCGGTTTGGCTTTTACCTTCACCAGCACAAGTTCCCGTTCGACGAACTCCTCGCCGGTCAGATCAGTGACACGGATCACGTCAATCAGCCGATTGAGCTGTTTGACCGCTTGCTCCACCACCGAGTCGTCCCCTCTCACGACGAGGGTCATCCGGGAGATAGATGGATCCAGGGTCTCTCCCACGGTGAGGCTGTCGATGTTGTACCCTTTGGCGGCGATAAGAGCGGCAACGCGAGCCAGGACGCCCGCATGGTTCTCTACGAGCAGGGTAATGATATGACGCGCCTTCGCCTCTATCGGTGTCGTCTTGGCCCGTTCTCTCATCTCAGCCCCTGAAACAGCTTTTCCGGAATCGGATCACCGTAGTCGATGATTTCCTTGATCGCGCCACCGGGTGGAATCATCGGAAAGCAGTTTTCTTCCCGATCTGTCACCATGTCAACGATGACCGGCCCCGGCGTGGCGAACGCTTGCTCCAAGACGGACTTGACCTCGTCCGGCCGACGGGCGCGGAGACCGACCGCCCCATACGCCTCGGCAAGCTTCACAAAGTCCGGCTGTATCGTCAGGTCTACCTGGGAATATCGCCGGCCGTAAAACAGTTCCTGCCACTGCCGGACCATCCCGAGATAGCCGTTGTTGATGATCACCACCTTGACCGGCAGGTTGTTCTCCACGCAGGTGATCAGGTCCTGATTGGTCATCTGAAAGCTTCCGTCCCCGTCAATACAAATCACCAGGTCGTTAGGAAAGGCTGCCTGGGCGCCCATCGCCGCGGGGAATCCGTAGCCCATCGTCCCGAGGCCGCCTGAAGTCAGCCATCGACGCGGTTTGTGGCCACGATATCGCTGCGCCGCCCACATCTGATGCTGGCCGACGCCGGTGGCGACGATCGGGTTCATGCCCTCACTGACCTCAAAGACCATATCGATTGCATACTGCGGCTTGATAGCGTCCTGCATCGGACCGTATCGCAGCGGGTGCTTCGCCTTCCATTCCGCAATCTGAGCGTACCACTCCTCGAAGTCGCCGGCCCAGTGTCGTTCCACCTGGCCAACGGCTTTATTGAGCTCACCCAGCACCTGCTTGACATCACCCACAATCGGGACGTCCACATGCACCGTTTTCCTGATCGAGGTCGGATCGATGTCGATATGAATGATCTTGCACTGTTTGCCGAATTCGGACAGTTTCCCGGTTACCCGATCGCTAAATCGAGACCCGATGGCGATCATCAGGTCGCAGTGAATCATGGCCATATTAGCCCAGTATGATCCGTGCATGCCCACCATGCCAAGCGAGCGCGGATCGGATGTATCGAATGCGCCCAACCCCATCAACGTCAGCACAACCGGAATCTGTGTCGTAGCGACCAGCTCGCGGAGTTCGTCGAACGCCTCAGAGTGAATGATCCCGCCGCCCCCGTATATGAGCGGCCGCTTGGCTGTTCTCATCAATTCGACCGCCCGCTTGATCTGCCCGGCATGGCCTTGCGTGGTCGGCTTGTACCCGCGGATATTCAGTTCCTGCGGATGGCCGCGATACTCGGCGCGACCCATAATGACGTTCTTTGGAAGGTCAACCAGCACCGGCCCAGGCCGGCCGGAACGGGCAATGTAGTAGGCCTCCTTCACGATCCGAGGGATGTCCTCGGTCTTGAGGGCAAGGAAGTTGTGCTTGGTGCAGGTGCGGGTCGTTCCGACGACATCCGCTTCCTGAAAGGCGTCGCAGCCCATGGCCGTTGTTGGTACCTGACCGGTAAAGACGACGATGGCCATAGAATCCAGCAACGCATCAGTCACGCCTGTGACGGTATTGCAGGCCCCTGGCCCGGAGGTGACCATCACGGTCCCCACCTTGCCGCTGGCCTTATAGTACCCTTCTGCGGCGTGAGTGGCACCCTGCTCATGGCGGCAGAGGATGTGCCGGATCTTCGAGGCCACTGCCATATCGGTCATTACGTCATACGTGTGCAGGATCACGCCGCCTGGGATACCAAAAACGGTATCCACGCCCTCTTCGACCAGGCTCCTCAGTAATATCTCCGATCCTGTCAATCTCGTACTCACCTCTTATTACCCCCTGTATATTTTTAGGCCGATCGGCCGTTAAGTTAGTAATTTTTTTAGCACATCCCCTTCTCACCGTCAATGCTAATCTTCCCCGGATCGTTCTCCTTCGATTTGTCGTCTTCGGCCGATCAGCCATTGCAGCAAGCTGTTCAGCTCCTTCGAGCCCATACAGGCGGCGGCTATGGCGAAGGCGGCCAGACTCGCAGCAAGGTCGAACGTCAGTACCGCAGCGCGATACAGAGACGGCTCAACCGTCAGCGGGTCACGAACGTAGACAAGCGATACGCCGACCACAACCATGAGAGCGGCAGCCCCGCCTATCTGCGCGAGCGAGCGGATGCTCAAGCGGTGGAGCCACCCAAGACGCCGCTGCAGAGCCACCAGTAGCAGACCCAGGTTCACGAATGAGGACAGGGCCGTCGCCAGCGCCAGGCCTGCAAGTCCCATCGGCCGCATCAACAGAAGCGATGAGACAATGTTTACGAGGACGGCCACCATACCGATCTTAACCGGTGTGACAGTATCTTGGAGCGAATAGAAGGCCGGCACGAGAATGCGATTGGATACATAGGCGCCAAGGCCGAAGGCGTAGAACAAGACGACCTCAGCGGTGGCGAGGGTCACGGTTCGGTCAAATGCGCCCCGCTCAAAGAGGATCTGGATGATCGGGACCCTGAACACGATCAAACCCACCATAGCCGGCATTGTGACGAATAGAACAAGGCGGATGGCATAGGCCACGGTCGCCCCAACCTCTCCAAGCGAACGGTTGGCCGCCTGTCTCGCCATAGTCGGGAAGGCCGCTGTGGCAATCGCAACACCAAAAAGCCCGATCGGAAGCTGTATCAGCCGAAACGCGTAGTACAGGACCGAGATCCCTCCCTCACCCATCAGTGAGGCAAGCAAGGTTCCGATAAATACGTTGATCTGTGTGATGGCCAGTCCCGCGATGCCTGGCGCCATCAGACGTGTGATCCGCCCGACGGCCGGGTCGCTGGCATCGACGGTCCAGGGAACCCCCCTGCTCCGTCTCCAGATGGCGGGAATTTGAATCAGAAGCTGCCCGACACCGCCGATCAGGACACCGATTGCCAGTGCGACAATCGGCGGATCTACATACGGTGTCAGAAGCACGGCGCACCCGATCATGGCGATGTTGAGCACGCTGGGCGACAACGCCGGGGTGGCAAAGTGACCCTGCGAATTGAGAATCGCCATAAAGAGTGCCGCAACTCCGATCAACAGAATATACGGGAACATCAACCTGGTGAGGTAGACTGCCAGATCAAGTTTTGATGGAACGGTATGAAAACCCGGGGCAATGAGTCTGATCAGCCAAGGCGCAAGCACGATGCCGACGATGGAGACCGCGATCAGCAGGAATGCGAGTAAGGTCAGAACGGTCCACGCCAATCGCCAGGCGCCCTCTCGTCCACGCGTTCTAAACGATTCGGTGAAGACCGGGATAAATGCCGCCGAGAGCGCCCCCTCCCCCAGCAACTCCCGTAACATATTAGGGAGGCGGAAGGCAGCAAAAAAGGCATCGGTTGCGGTTCCGGCGCCGAACGCCTTCGCGATGATCAGATCGCGAACAAAGCCAAGAATGCGGCTCAACAGGGTGGCGCTACTCACCACACCGGCTGCCCGTGCGATCCTCGCAGAATGTTCCTGGTTCATCAGAAAATCCTTGACAAGTACGCGCCGCTCCATTTTAATGAGC
>JAHFDH010000187.1 GCA_023249055.1 Candidatus Methylomirabilota bacterium | reverse complement strand
CGTGCACGTTGCGGGGGCAATTGACCGTCAGCAACCAGGGCAGCGGCCCGGCGACGGTCGCATCGGTCGTCAACCTCTTCCTCTCCAGTGACGGGACGACTCAGGAGACCTTGCTGACCCAGGTGGCAGTAGGCGCCCTGTCGATCGGCCGGACCCGGAGGGCGCGGCTGCGTGTACCCCTGCCCGCCGGCACGACCGCCACAGGGAAGTACGTTATCGCGGTGATCAATGCCACCAATACCGTCGCAGAGACCGACGAGACCAACAACGTGATCGTCTTCGGCCCGATCCCGTAACAGCGTTACCCTCACCAAACCTTATAGGAGGGCCACGCTCCGTCGTGATCGACGGACGCGACAGAGCGTGGCCCTCCGTTATGTGCATTCTGTGCCACTACGCGATCCATCTCTGCTCGTTCGTCGCGTCAATCGCGTCCGCGCGCTCGTCGTTCGCGACGTCGGCGAAAAACTCGGGCAGGCGGCGATGGTCCTCTTAACAGGCGAAGGGGTGGAACGAGATATCGTAAGATTATTTCGCGGTGAGGTGAAGTTCCTTGCGGATGCCCTCTGCCAGCCACTGGCGGATCAATGTTTGGTAAGGGATGGATTTCGTGGTCGCAATCTTTCGCAGCGCCTGGATCTGAGCCGGATCAAGTTTTATTGAGATGTTCTGGAGCCGGTGCCTCCTGCGACCTTGTAAGATCTGCTGGCGCAACTCCTCCTCCAGGGCGAATTCAACGGGCCGCTCTTCGAGTTCGCCGAGCACGCCTCGACGGTCATAGTATTCCGCAGGGGTCTCTCCAACTGTTCCGGAAACCTTCCCCATGTTTTCACCCTTTCCGATGTCGCTGGTAGTACCGCCGCTCAGCGACATCCGTATCCCATCCTGAAATCGGGGGACACAATACTCATTTGTGGGTTGGCTTCCGACCATCTAAGCCCGGGAAGGGCAGGTAATTCATCGAAGAAGTCAACCTGTGCATCGCGTTGTTACACCGTTATCACCTGAAGCCCCGTACAGGCATGAATGAGGTCGAAGTCGCTGTCTTTATGAAGGAGGGTAAGATCGTTTTCAATGCATATGGCGGCGATGATGCAATCGACCGTGCTTCTCACTGTCTTGCCCTTCTTTCTACAGTCTCTGTAAATCCGGGCGGCAAGAAGGTAGGTCTCGATGCCTTTCGGCCTATACAGCGGAAAATCGAGGAGGTACTCCTTTATTGTCTGGAATTCCCTGTCGTTCTTGATCCCCTGGAGAATCTCCGTGAAGATAATCTCCGTCACCGAGATATCCTGTTCGTCCTCTATCAGCCTGTGAAGCATCCGGCATTGGGGGGAGTCTTCACCCCTCAGGAAGTCCACCCATACACTGGTGTCGACGAGGATCACGCCCTACTTTTCCTCATCTCATAGAGGTTGCCTTCCCATTCCACTTTACCCTCAAGATTGAGGAGATTCTTCCGCTTGACCTTGCGCACGAGTTCCTTGAGGGCGTAGTTGACAAGCTCTTTCTTGGTCTTCATCTGGGTGAGCCTCATCGCCTCGTTCACCAGTTCTTCGTCAAGTTCGATATTTGTCCTCAGCATAGACACACCTCCTTCGTACTATACACATAATATAGCAGCATCAGGTGTATAAGATAAGAGAGTTTCCAGATCTTCCGCAGCGCCTTCGACAGCGCACTCCAGGTACCGGTTATTGTCAGAAGAGTCCCTTAGCGGGAGAGGTCTCATCTTTTTACGCCGTTGAAGGGTCGAGGAGGCGGAGCCGCGAGAAGTAAGTCCGATAGAATCCGCGATCACGGGTGAGCAGGCGTTCAGCTTGCAAAGCGGCATGAGCGCCGATCAGGAAATCCGCCACCACGCGTTCGCGCTTCCCGCCCCGACTCCGATGCAGTTTCCAGGCTTTACTCGCCGCCAGCGCCGTCTTCAGAGTGATGGGACTATACTCTACGCCGAGGCGGTTCATGACAATCTCCGCATCATCGGCGGATGGAAAGAAGCGTGCCACTTCGGCCCATACCACCTCACACGCGATCAGCCGACCCTCGCTGAGGCACGAGCGAACACTCCGCTGCGACCGGGATCCGAAAACCGGATCGGCTCCGAACAGATCCAACAGGACGTTGGTATCGACTGCCGTGATCACGCCGTGTCTGCTTTGCCGCGTAAGGACGTCATCACGTCATTCGTCGACCGACCAAGCTTGAGGATCCCATACACGCTCGCCACCGGATCTTCCGGGGTAGTCTTGGCGGCTACCAGGCGCCCCTTCTCTTCGTGGAAATCGAGGACGTGGCCTGGGCGAATCCCTAGGCGCTCCCGAAGAGGCTTGGGGATCGTAACTTGCCCTTTTTCCGAAACGGTCGTTTTCATACTAAGAATGTATGAATTCCTACTAGTTATGTCAAGCGGAAAATCATGGGGGGGCGTGTTGATGGCGCAGTGAGAGGTGGAGGAAGATGTCTGGAGGCCTGTGCTTGACATGGTTCCGCTGCTAGCATAATCTGCTGTCACGATAAGCATCGCAGAGGCGTAGTCTCAGACTTACCGCACCAACGCCATAGGACAGTTCCGGCCACTTCGGGAACTCTCATATGACGGTCGAGACTTCGACACCTAAAGCGAGTGAACTGTCGCGGAATCCCAGGATTCATGAACCGAGGGAGGTCTGTTCATGCCAACGCCGAAATCGCCGTCAACCAAACCAAAACGAGCAAAAGCTGAGACCCAGCGTCAGTTCGAGGAGATCCGTGAGGAGGTGACGTTGGCCAAGGCCCTGGCGCATATTGAGCGGATCGCGATGGAACAGGCTAACACGCGCGTACAACCGTAAGGGTGGAGAGGATTGCTTTGACGTTGACAGTAGTCGTTTCATCGCGCTATCGTCCTTCGCGGTTTGAGAGTTCGACGGAAACACTGCCACGTCGGCAGAGAGGTCTGATGATACGATGAAAGTATCGCTGAAATGGCTGTCTGACTATGTTGATCTGGCCCTGCCCGCTCAGGAGCTGG
>JAHFDH010000063.1 GCA_023249055.1 Candidatus Methylomirabilota bacterium | reverse complement strand
GCCCTTGGCTATAGTAGCCGCATCCTCGCGCCGGCGTAGCTCAGTTGGCAGAGCAGCTGATTCGTAATCAGCAGGTCGCGGGTTCAAATCCCCCCGCCGGCTCCACTGGAATATGTTGCCTACATCTGAATCCATATGTCTTCGGAGATGCCGAACATGGCGCCGGGGTGAGTGAAGCGAGACCAAGGTTTTATCGATCTGCCATCAAGGCTGTGACTGATCAAGCCCTCCGCGGAGTGTTGTGCCGCGGAGGGCTTTGTATTGCGAGATACCCTCCCACACCCGGTCTGAGCATACATCCCCCCCATTCTAACTACCGATATCAGAAGTCAAACATTCCAAGGTGAAAGATCCTGCAAGATACCCGTTCGTAAGCGTGAGCGTACCATCACGAGAGTGTCCCAAAGAGATCCCCCGGGAGGCGAGAACTATGAAAGTTGAGAAAGAGCTTACCGCGGATGAAGATGCTACCACGCCAATCACGTTGCCGACCATTGCCATGAAATGTCAAAGAACGATGACGAAGACAGCTTAACCTCCATGGGACGCCAGAGGGTCCTATCGGCCAAGGAACGGAGCATCTGAAGGTATCCTTTTGTACACAGTAGCGTAAGAAAATCATATTGCCTCTGGACTCGCTCGGTCGTAATTGGTGGCCATTGAGTCTCACAACTCCTTGACTCTAACGAAGATTGGAGGTTTGTTTGCTAACACCCCGTTGATGGCTTATGGTTTGCACCGCGTTCAGCGCGTTCAGTCCCCTCAGACGACTCAGTACGGCTTGATGGGTTATGCTGCAATGATTTTTGCGTTTCTCTCGAAGATCTGAGCATTGGGCGGAGAGGACCATCACCCGCACGATCTTTCCGAATGTTTTGATTGGAGACGTGGAGGTGTCCAATGAAGATACCGCGGATCCTGATCGTCGAGGATAATCCTTACATGCTTGGCTTCCTGAGCGTCGCTCTGGAACAACACGATTTCATCCCTATCCTCGCTTCAGATGGTGAACAGGCGTTGCGTATCCTGCCTCTGACTCCTGTGAATCTGGCGATCCTCGATTACAGGCTACCTGGGCAGTCCTCAGGTTTGGAGTTGGCTAGGCTTCTAAAACGGCGGGACGCCAGGCTGCCTGTGATTCTCATCACAGCCTACAGTTCCGAGGAGTTGGCCATCGAAACCTTACAAGCGGGGATCGACGATTACTTCCCAAAGCCGTTGGTGATCGGCGATCTCTTAGCAAGCATTCGACGACTCTTGGCCTCTCGAGAGTTCTATCTACCTCAGGTATCGGCGAACAGAAGCGGTAGCATTCCCGAGTTAATTGACGAGCACCGGTTAGTCGGTGCCGCTGCACCGATGCAAGAGATCAAGGCATACATTCGTAAGGTTGCCCAGACCGACAGCAACGTCCTCATCACAGGCGAGACCGGCACCGGGAAGGAGCTGGTGGCTGAACTGATCCATAAAAACAGTAAGCGAGCGGGAAAGCCTCTCGTCTGCCTCAACTGCGCCGCGATTCCGGAATCTCTGACAGAAAGTGAATTATTCGGCTACGAGCGCGGGGCATTCACGGGTGCCTACGCTGCCTACGAAGGAAAGCTCAAGCAGGCCGATGGGGGAACCGTCCTCCTGGATGAGATCGGCGATATACCGTTGTCTGCTCAGGCCAAGCTGCTTCGGGTATTGGACAAGAAGACCGTTCAACCCGTAGGCGGGCGAAAAGAGGTGACTATCGATCTTCGCATCATTGCCGCCACTAACCAGGACCTGGAAGGGCTGATGGCTGTCGGCAAGTTTCGACGGGATCTCTATTATCGTTTGAACGTTGCGCACATCAGCGTGCCCCCCTTGAGGGCTCGGCGGGAGGATATCCCGCTTTTGCTGAGACACTTCATTGGTGAACTCAATACGCGGCTTACGAAGCAGGTGCGTGGGGTGTCTCCTGAGCTGGTCGAGCGGCTGGTCCAGTACGACTGGCCAGGCAACGTCCGAGAGCTCAAGAATATGGTAGAGGTCTGTCTGATGAACTTGAGTGCCGGCATGATCGACCTAGCTCACATCCCGGAACAGTATCGAGCTAAATTGCTGGATTGCAGCATAAAAGAGAAAGAGTCGATCCTGAGCGCCCTGTTTTCAACAAAATGGAACAAGAGCAAAGCCGCTCAGAAACTGCATTGGTCCCGAATGACCCTCTATCGGAAGTTGGCGAAATACCATATCATCAGCAGTCGAGACAACGTTGAACACGGCACACCGGTGCTGCCGGACAACGAACTGCAACATCCTCTCCCTGCGACTCAGCAGCCGCTACGTTAGGCAACATCTTGCTGAGGAATGAAAAGGAGGTCAGGCAAATGAGCATTGAGGCTGTCAAGATGGAGCACGAGGAACAACTGATGCGGCTGCCCAACGTTACGGGTGTGGGCATCGGGGAGAAGGCAGGTCATGCGGTCATAAAGGTTTTTGTGACGCACAAGGTGCCAGAGTCTGCCTTACAGCCGCAGGAGGTCATCCCGAGGATGTTAGAGGTGTATGAAACGGACGTGGAAGAAATTGGCATCGTAATGGCGCAAACCGAGTAACGATGAAGAAGGAGAAGCTACTATGAAATCAGAAGGGAGTAAGATGACGTTGACGGCGACGGATGTAGCCAGTGCGCAAAAAGCGCATGGTGCTGCCGCCTCGGAGTTCCTGGAGAAGCCACGAGGCAATGTTGTCGGCATAGGAGTCGGAGTCAAGTGGAAGAATGGTCAGCCCACAGGCGAGCCGGCTCTGGTGGTGCTGGTGACTCACAAGGTGGAGAAAGGGCAGGTGAGCGCAGCTGACCTGGTACCCCCGAAATTGCATGATATGCAAACCGATGTCCTTGCGTAGGGTATCCTTTCGCTGGAGGCGGGGAGCCGCTGGGGGCTGGCATTCAAACCCTGGCCAAGCGCATCCGCCCGGCTGAAGGCGGCTATAGCGTCGGGCATAAGAACATCACCGCGGGAACGATCGCCACCTGCGTGTACGACATCCTGCCGGGCGGTTCGACCAATCCACCTGTACATGGAGTGGGCATCCCGCCCAAATACTACATCCTCAGCAACAATCACGTTTTGGCAAATTCCAATGCAGGGGCGATAGGTGATGCTGTTCTCCAACCAGGTCCGTTCGATGGAGGAGTCGATCCCGCAGACCGCATTGCCATCCTGAACCGTTTCGTTCCCATTACCTTTAACCCACCTGTCCCTCTGGCCTTGCACAACAACCTGGTGGACTGTGCCGTTGCCGAGGGGCAGTTTCACGATCTGGACCGCGAGATCTACTGGAATGGCTACGTGCGAGGCTGGCGGCGAAAGGCACTCGTGACTGTTGGAACGATTGTAAAAAAGACCGGGCGTACCACGAACTTCACGACCGGCAGAATTACGGCGATTAGCGCAACGGTCGATGTGGGCTACGGTGGCGGCAAGGTTGCCCGGTTCAAAGACCAAATCGTGACCACTAATATGTCTGCCGGCGGGGACTCCGGTTCCCTGGTGCTTACGCTGGATAACGTGGCGGTTGGGCTCCTGTATGCCGGTTCTGCTACCGCGATGATTGCCAACCAGATTGAAAACGTGCGTTCGCTACTGCGCGTGGAGGTGGCAGAACAGATACTGTAAAGCTTCCCAATAAAATACTCGCCTAACCAGTAAGGCTTGAGACGATGCCCGTGCTGTATCGGTGACGTCTCAAGCCATTGCTCGACCAGTAAGAGAAGGAGGTGAGACACTTCGATAGGTAGGATGATCTCTTTGAACGACAGGCTGACTCGCTTGATTTGTTAATTACTGAAATCGTTGCGAACCGGAGGAGACCCATGGCTAATGTAACTCGATATCACGTTTTGTTTTACGGCACATCGGATGGGTACCAGGAGAATCGTGCCCAGATCTCACTCTATGATGGATCGAACGTTCTTGGTTACGTCCGGTTTCACGACCCGGGGATGCCTTTTCCAAACGACAGTCAGTCGGGAGGAAAGATAATCATGCACCTCCCGTCTACGATGTTTGAAAATGCTCTCAACGTTCTGAGGAACGAAAAGCCCATCAACTACTATTTCGCCTCTGGACATGCCTTCCTGGGGACGTCTACCGAGCCTGTGGGGGAAGCGGAGTAGGCACGACTCGACAAAGACAGCTTTTTATGATGACGTGTTTGGCAATGCGTTGTAGTAACTAGGCCTAACAAGCGCCTCAACTTGACCGCAACGTGCCGGTCGCTTCGCGTCTGGCGGCAGGTGAGCCGCCCCGACAGAGGCATCGATGTGGAATGTGAAGTCCGGCGCATTCGGGCCAGATGATCTCCCGAAGCAGTAGCGATACCGATGGGCGGCGCAACGAATGAGAAAGAGTCGATCCTGAGCGCCCTGGTTTCAACAAGATGGAACAAGAGTAACGCCTCCCAGAAACTGCACTGGTCCCGAATGACCCTCTATCGGAAGTCGGCGAAATACCATATCATCAGCAGTCGCAGCAAAATTGAATAGGGCACGCCGATAATCTCGGAGAGAGAACTGTAACATCCTCCCCTCGGTGTGACACCGGTGTGACAGCATGTTGTGACAGGGCAAGATCACGAGCCCTCCCTTCACTGTCTCTCCCGGTGCCAGCTAATACAGTGTGTTCTAGACCCCCTTAACCTTTCCTGTCCTGCTTCTCCGCCGCCCCATTCCCCCTGAGCCCAAGAAAGTGTAACACCCCCCTGTAACAGCCCCTGCCGAGAGGGCAAGGGTCTGAACGATCGTATTCTGCTGGAAACGCTGTTGTTATAACTAGTTAGACGGGATCGCTCCTGTCCAACTCAGGCTGGCCCCGATCTTGCCTTATTGAAGATCACCCACTTTGGGATCACCGACTTGGTAATTTACGGGCTCGTCGGTTATTTGACACTCGTTTTTGAATGGGAAGAGAGGGGGGATATCGCCAGCGCAAACACGATACTTGCCCTCAATTCGTTTCGTACCCCAATGATTGAGAAAGGAGGGGAAGGTGATGGAGAAGGACGAGAAGGAAAGTCTGAAAGAGGGACTCGACCCTATCGATCCCGAAGAAATTCATAACGAAGATTTTCAGTTCGTCCTCAGAGAATTACTTGGCGCCTACCAGCCGATCTTGCAGGAAGAGCTTGAGCGAGCCAAGGCGCCTGAGCGGTTGAAGAAGGAAGCGTTGGAGAAGCCCCCGAGTTGCGAAGACGAGCTGGCGCTGGCCAACCGAATATTCGAGAGGTTCTTCACCGAGGAAGTCGCAGTGCGGCTGCTTCCGGAAGAAGGTCGGAAACTTCTCGATCCGGTCGATCGGTGGCGATGGTGTCTGAGGCATATTCGCTGCTGTATCATTTTTGGCTGGCTGGTGTGTCGTGGCCCGCGAACCTTTCGGGCATTTATCTATTACCTGTATAGGTACTGGATCTGTGTTCGCCAGGCGCTGGGTACGCCTGTGAGCAGTCCGCCAACCCCGGAACAGCGGCAGGATTTCCAGACCCTCGTCCAGGCGCTGGCTGGTGCGTATAAGCCGTACCTGACCGACCAGTTGGCCACGGTCGAGTTTCCGGCCGGCATACCGGATGAGGTGTTCACCGGCAAGATCGACTGCCTTGAAGGCGAGGCGGAAGCCGCGGCGGTGTTTGAGCGGCTTCTCACGGTCGAGACCGCGCAGGCGCTATTGGGCAAAGAGGTGTTCGCCGCCCATAGCAAAGAGCCGTGGTTCTGGTTCTGTCGCTGTTGGTGTCTGTGCGCGATCCGTTTCGGCTGTTGTCTAGCACGTGCGCGCGGCCTGATCGGCGTATTGCGCTGCCTGGTCTTCTTCCGCCGCTGCCTCCGCGACTGTTTCCGGCCGCTGACCTGCGACCTGACGGCTCCTACGGGTTGTGCTGAAGAAAAGCCGTTGGCGAAGGGCGGCCTTGGACTTCAGATCGAGGGTACCGCTGCGGGCGCCTTCTTCGACCACTACACGCTGGAGTGGCGCAAGGTGGAGGGACAGCCCTGCCAAGATAACACTACCTGCCCGCCGGATGGATCCGCCGAGCCGACCACGGGGTGGTCGTGCCGGGGCATCAGTTATCCGGGTGGCGGCGCGACCGGTTCCGTTCAGGTGGTGAGTGGTACGCTGGGCTGGATCAATACCACGTTGCTGGCGCCAGACTCTTACGAGATCCGTCTGTGCGTCTTTTCCACAACGCCGAATGCACCGCCGGCCTGCTGCGAGTGCATCACGTTTGCCCTCTTCAAGGTGCTGGTGTGGATGGATCATGTGGCAGGCGCACCGATAAGCCCGGCTGATCCATTCAACCCCAACGCGGAGCTCATTAACGTTACGGGCGAGGTCGTGCCGGTGGGTTGTTGCGTGTATGTCACTGGCAGCGCCTTCGTTGGCGACTGCAATACACGACGCATCAAGTGCTTTGACCTCCGCTGGGGCATCGGATTCCTGCCTGGCCCTAATGAGGTTGGTTTCAACCCGGCGGCTTACTCCGGCTCGCTGCTGGTAGACGGGGGTGGGCCTGTGTGCTACACCGATCCCGACCCTGTCATTGAGGCCGGGAAGCGCGCACCCTGGAATCGGGTTATCGGCGGAAGGTTGACGACCCACCTGGTCGACAACATCGACATCCCAGAGCTTGGCATCGAGGATCTTTGGAAGCGGAGCGACTTCTGTTTCCGAAGTGACGTCTTTTTGCCGGGTTGCGCTGACGCGAATCATCACTGCCGTAGTGGCAAATTCACCCTGTTGCTTGATGTGTGGGATACCCTGGATATCCACTACTACGACACGCAGCATGTCTGGTTTGATAACAAACCGCTGCATGTTGAATTCGGTGGATTGGAAGGATTGCCGGGCTGCACGGATCTGCATCTAGGTACCGATAGCAAGTTTGTTCCGCCAGGCGCGCCGTGCGGTATCCCGTGGCCAGTCAGCCTGCTCGGTATCGCCTATGACGAGTCGATCGACTATTTCGATCCAGGTTTCAACGTCTACCCTAACGACAACTTCGACTTCTACAACCTCAGCATCACGCGCCAGGGTGGGCCAACGTACAATGTCCCAATCACCTTAATGCTGCCACCGCCGGCTATGCCCCCCTTCGTCCCGCTTGACCCCATTGAGGTGCTCATGGGGAGGTCGCGTGTGGGCGATCCTGGAACGCGCTGCGAGGAATCTATCCCTGGTTGTCCGGTGCCGCCGCACCCAGCAAAGTTCTTTGACGTCCTGACCATCCTCGATCTGCGCATCTTCGATGCTGACTGCGTGGGGAGCCTTGTGGCGCCGTTTGCTCCTCCGGCCGGTTTCGCGCTCGAGCGAGGCACCTGCTGCGGCTACACGTTCCAGCTTCACGCACGTGATAAGACGGTGAGTGATACGGTCTTCTGTCACGAGCGATGGTCGCTGCCTTGGGCGGTCTGTATCTGTAACGATTTGCAAAAGATTGTCATCAAATAATTCGATGAATGAACTGGGTTTCTGGTCGCAGTGGCTGCTGGCCGTCCTCGCGACATGGCGGGTCACACATCTGCTGGCAAACGAGGACGGCCCGGCCGACCTTCTTGCACGCCTTCGAGTGCGACTGGGCAGTGGATTTTTCGGTAAGCTGATGGATTGCTTCCAGTGTCTTAGTCTGTGGGTGGCGGCGCCTATGGCCTTGTTTGTTTCTCAGAGCCCACTGGATCTATTGCTCACCTGGTTGGCGCTGTCGGGAGCCGCTTGCCTCCTCGAACGCCTGGGCCAGGAACCCGTGGTCATTCAGCCTATGTCTCAACCAACGGAAGGACGTGGAGACAATGGGATGTTGTGGTCAGAAACGAGCGGCGTTCAGAAGCACAACGGCGCCGATGACAACGCCGGCTTCCCCGCAGCTCGCACCAAGTAGCCGGCAGCGTAGACCAACGGATCAACAGCGTTCTGGATTGGCAGCGCCTGCTTACGCTGCGGTCAGCCTTCGCTATCTCGAACGCTCACCCATACGTGTGCGGGGCCCGGTGACTGGCCGACAGTATGAGTTCTCGGCAGCTCAGCCTGTGCAGCTTGTCGATCCCCGCGACGCTGAAGCGTTGCTGCGCACCCGGTTCTTTCGGCGCAACACCTGACCAGCCTTTACGCCTCTAGTCGTGGCGGCTTGGGTCAAGGGGGAGGCAGATGAACCTGACGAAGAACGAGCTTCTGGCTATTGCGATACTGGTGTCCCCCCTGCCTCTGATCGTGAGCTGTTCATTCCTCGCGGCAAAACCGCGCACCGCAGACGTGGCTGTCGCGCAGCCCCGCGCAGTCCCTGACATGACGGCGAAATCAGGCAGGATAAGAGAGATCTGGACCCTCCCGCTTCCACGAGAACTGAAGGGCAGAATATATGAGACGGGGATTATCTCCGGCATACAACCGGTCATCCTGGCCACGACACCTGAGCAGGTCCTGAGGATAACTGGTCAGGTGGCCCCTATGCTTGACCTCAAGCAACACGGGGGTACCGGTGAACGCGCCCTCCTCCCCTCGCCCGCTATCGTGACCAGCCCGCCAGAGACACCCATCGGGATCTTGCTTCATGACCAGCACGCCGTCACTGGTCTCAAGCTGGTCAGCCTCGATGGGAAAATGCGCGCCGTTTTGACCGATCCTCGCCATTTTCATTACAGACTCGCTCCGGACGGCAAGTCGTTTGTTGGCATTGATGTGGGAGGTGAGCATACCGCTCTCACAGCCAAGACCGTGATCTATCGATTCTTCGACAGCCGAGCCACACTGATAGGCGAGGTCACCTCTTCTCATCCTGGAACGCAAGACTCCTCGTACAGTGCCGACGGTAAGCATTTCCTGATCAATAGCCAGCGAGACGGGCTGTCATCGTACGACCCTCTCTCCGCGACACGCCTCTGGAACGTCCCGGCTGCTGTCAAGTTCTTTGCGCCCGTGAATGGCTCTGTCGGCCGAGTGCTCGTGTCCTACGCCGAAAACAGACAGGTTGCTGCGCTCTATGAGGCGGGCACGCGGCAATGGGTTGTAGATCTGAAGGAGCAGGGGGTCAAAGAGAATGTGCGGAACGTGGCCCTCTCGCCTGAAGGGAAGATCGCTGCGGTATCCGGCCGCACGCTGCTGCTCATAATGAGAGGCGAAGCGGGGGAACTGGTGGGGCGGTATCAGGCAGGAACGGACATCACGATCAACTCCCTCGGTGTCAGTGACCGCGGCTTAATCGCACTTGGCATCCAGCAGGCTCGCGTCAAAACTGGAGAACCAGCCTCTGGACAGGTTGTGGTGCTCGATAAGACGGGGAAGGTGGTATTCCAGCAACACATGACTCAGCAGCGAGCCAATGCGTGGACACCCACTGTGCAGTTCGACGCCTCGGGACGGTTCCTGCTCGTTCGGACGCTCGACGCCATGAGTCTGCTCGCCATGGAGTGAGGTCTAACCGGCGCGCACTATTAAGGGCATCAGGGAGGAGCCAGATGAGATCCAGACCGGCATGGTTGATCCTCAACCTCTCCGCGGTGGCCGTGACCATTTCGGGGCTCGCGGGCTGTGCCAATTGGCCACTCGAACCGCGGAATGTGACACACCCGATCGGTAACAGCGGCGGCGAGTTTCAGCAGTACGGAGGCGCCCCATACTTCCATACAGGGATCGATATTGTGGACGACACGCCGGCGCCGGACGGTCCATTTGTGAGGACGAAAAACGCGGGCATGGCGACCCTCTCGCTTCCAGGCGCCGGCTCGCTATACAACGGGCTCACCCTTTCTCTGAGTGATGCGGCGAATAGCACCCAGAAGTATTGGCATCTTGACTTCAACTCGATCGAGCAGGCGGTAAGGGACGCCGACACGGACGGGACCGTGCTGCCGGCGGGTGTGCGGGTTGCCCAGCTTGTCGACTGGACCGCCTGTGACTACCACCACCTGCACTTCGAGACCTGTGATGATACCGGCTGTGTAGAGCCTGTCTTACGCCTGCGCCCCAGAAACGATACGAACGGTCCGGTTATCGTGGACGTCTCGTTTACGGATAATGGATCGACGACCACCTTTCCTCCGGCCTTTCCGGATACGGTAGTGAGAGGCCAGGTCGATATCGTTGCCCGGGCGTATGATCGACAGTTTGTCACCGCCTCGCAGAACCACAAGACGGGCGTGCTGAAGCTGCGATATCAGGTCACGTCCCTTCCGGCGGGAGCTGTCGTCAAGACCGGGAACACGATCGATTTCAGCCGGATACCGCCCGACAACAAGACGACCGTCCTGTTCCGGAATGCCGCTCCCTTTGATTCCAGCAGCGACTACTGTGTGGGCGAGAACTACTATTACGTCGTGACGAACGTGGATGACGCCGACCCAGCCCAGTTTGACGAGACCTTTGCGTGGGACACGACGGCGCATCCTAATGGGCGATATTGGGTCGAGGTGACGGCATGGGACGTCTCATCCAACGCCTTCTCCCTCACAAAACAGGTAAGGATCGATAATTGAGGAATGACAATGATCCGCCTGCAGGCGATCTGGAACATGCAGCGCTAGAAAAGGGTCGAGGATGACGGATTCAGGTAGCGGCGGCTATGCCAGGCTGGCGGCATGGCTGTCCAGTTCAAGACCGGCCATAACGCCTTCGAATTCCTACTCGACTTCGGCCGGTATTATCAAGCTGGAATATGGCGGGAAGAGGTCCCACCATTTCAAAACACGCGACGCCATCGCGCGACCATGGAGGAGGGGGTAGAGGATGACCAGCAAGGGGCCCATTGTCAGCAGCATGGTTCTGGGTCTGGTTTTCGCGACTGGGTGCGCGCTCAAGGTCGTCGATGTCAGCGCGCCGGCTATCAACTGCGTCTTTGATCCATCCTGTACGGTGACCGTCACCGACAGCATCGCCCCTATCCCTATTCCGGCTGGGGGAACGAACTTCCTGCAGTCGCGGACCTTCATGGGCAAACCTGGTGCCCCTGCCAGCGGCCTCCACGGATATGAGTACAGGATCGATCTCAGAAATGCCGTTGGGATCACGTACATCCCCTGCCTGAGCGCTATGACGCTTGAGTTCGGTCCCGTAATCAGCACCCTGGATTACAACGGCGACGGGGAGGTCGGAGATCAGGTCTATGTCGTCACCGGTGGCGGCTTGGGAAGCG
>JAHFDH010000062.1 GCA_023249055.1 Candidatus Methylomirabilota bacterium | reverse complement strand
CTGCCAAGGGCATCGCTGGGTAGCTATGTTCGGAAGGGATAAACGCTGAAAGCATCTAAGTGCGAAGCCCACCCCAAGATGAGATCTCCCGGGCGAAAGCCCCTGAAGACCCCTTGTAGATTACAAGGTTGATAGGCCAGGTGTGTAAGCGCAGGAATGCGTTTAGCTTACTGGTACTAATCGGTCGTGCGGCTTGACTCCAATTTTTTTTCTTCTGTATTGGATTCTCGGTGATGAAGTGGATTGCGTTGGTGACGGCGACTATCATCGGTTCCGCCATAGGATCGTCTGCGTCTGAAGCATGGCGAGGGTCTGAATATGGCGTAGGCGCTGAAAAGGCGCAGCCGATTCGCGCGGCAATGCGGAAGATCGACGTGAACGTCGCGTCGATTCGAGAACTGCAACAGCTACCCGGGATTGGACCGGAGCTTGCGGAGCGCGTTGTTCGGCACCGTCCATATCACAAACTGGATGAGTTGATTGCCAGAAAGGTGTTAGGGCGGAAAGAGTTCGCGAGAATTAAACAGCGGATTCGCGTGAGCCCGATATCAGAAAGAAGGGCCACACCGTAGGCAACCCCCACATCATTCAGAATGACCCGGAAAGTTGAACCGTTTCTGGTGGCCATAGCGGAGGGGAAACACCCGTTCCCATACCGAACACGGAAGTGAAGCCCTCCAGCGCCGATGGTACTGCGTGGGCAACTGCGCGGGAGAGTAGGTCGCCGCCAGGATTTATTTGAAAAGCCCACACGAGAACACGTGCGGGCTTTTCTTTTTGGACTAGCGAAGGTTGTAGTCGAGAACCTGGCGGGAGCCATTTAGACGTGGAACGGCGACAGGAGAAGGCGGAATTGTTCGAGGCGGCAACGGTTGAACGGAACGAGAGGGGTTGGACAAATCCGGCGTATCGATCGTTGGTAGAATCAGTCGCACTGGTCTGCGGATTTATGCTGATGGCGGCCGTCGTATGCTCGGCCGAGGCGGCCCAGGTCACGGTGATTTCTGGGGAAGACAGGCTGGCTCTGCCGACCGTTCGTGTGCAGGGTGCTGAATATCTCTCGCTGAGAAACCTGACCCGAGCGGTTGGACCGCGTTCGACGCGACTTCGGACACACGGACAGTTGCGGATTCAACTCGGGAAGGTCTCCCTTTTGCTGACGGTCGGGTCTCCGGAAGTTCGAATGGGAAACAACCTCGTGCTGCTCTCGGGTTCGCCACGCCGGCTTGGCCGGAGTATTGTGGTGCCGCTCGAGCTTCTGCCGATTGCGCTGGGCGCCCGATACGGGGAGAGTCGCGTTGACTGGGATCCCGAGACGCGGGTTGCCCGGATCGCTGAACAGGCGTACTCGCTGCGTCTGATACGATTTCGTACATACCCTGATCGCACTCGGGTCGTCTTAGAGGGAACGCGGCGGCATGAGTTCGTCCTCAGAGAGGACGGCGCATCAGGACGGGTTGTACTGGAGGTGAAGCAAGGGATCGCGAGCCCCTCAATCCGGTTTTCCGACGTCTCTGATGGTCTTGTGGCCACGATCGACACCCGGCAACTCGGTCGCGACGCTCAGATGACTATCCAAGGTGCAGGACGCCGTTTATGGACGAAGATTTTTGCATTGGAAGGGCCTGACCGGATTGTCGTCGATCTCTTTCCCAGGGAAGCGCAAGAGCGCCCTTCCCAGCGGGATGATGCCGTCGTAACGACAACACCCGGACGAACAGTTCAGCCAAAACCCGCAGCTCGAAGCGGCGAGCCGACTGAAGCGACGCTGCCGGAACAGATCGTCAACACGATCGTGATCGATCCAGGTCATGGTGGAAGGGATTCGGGAGCGATCGGCCAGTCAGGAGCGAAAGAGAAAGATATTGTTCTGGATATCGGCCTCAGATTACAGCGGCTGATCGAAGAGACTCTCGGGATGAAGGTCGTTATGACTCGGACGGAGGATGTCTTCGTCCCGCTTGAGGGCCGGACAAAGATTGCCAATCGACACCGGGCCGATTTCTTCATTAGTCTGCACGTCAATGCCGCTCCACGAAGCCGCGCAGTCGGTGTTGAGACCTATTTCTTGAGCCGTGAGCCATCCGACCAGGGCGCGCGGGCTTCTGCCGTCAGAGAGAACACGGCCCTCAATCTCGAAGGCGTCGGCCAGGAGACACAGCGAGGCTTGAAAACGGTTCTCTGGGATCTGACCCAAACGCTCTACGTCAGGGAATCGAGCGAACTGGCGGAGTTGCTGTTGAACGAACTCGGACGCAGTCTCAAGGTAGACAATCGCGGGGTCAAGTCGGCTCCCTTTTTCGTTCTGATCGGGGCCGCGATGCCGTCGGCCCTTGTAGAGGTGGCGTTTATCACGAATTCGGATGAAGAACACAAACTTGAGCAAGAGGCCTATCGCCAGCAGATCGCTCAAGCGCTGCTGGCCGGTATCGCCAAGTTCAAGGCGCGGTATGAAAAACGGGTGGGAGTGATCCCTGCGCTCACGCCGGTCGTCAGATGAAAACGGCGGCGGTCCTCATCGCCTTGCTGGTGGTGATCGTTGGCGCGGTTGCTTTGTGGGGTGCCAGGTCGGTCACGGTGAACAGACCCGCTGTTCGGCCTGGTGCCTCAGATCCAGGGAGGGCGACGCTTGAAAGTGGGAAGAAGGGCGTCACGCTCTTCTTCTTGGCTCGCGGTGACTTTTCCTTTCGCGAGGAGAAGCGAGAGATAGAAGGTGGGGCCACGACGGCAGACGATGCCAAGCGGGCTGTGAGTGAGCTGATAATGGGGCCGAAGAGTGGTGACCTCGCGCCGACAGTCCCTCGGGAGGCCAAGCTTCTCAACCTATTTATCGATTCCTCCGGGACGGCGTACGTCGATTTCAATCAAGGGCTGCGGGATGGTTTGTCGGGAGGCGCACAAGAGGAGCTGTACACCGTATTCTCTATTGTCAATACGCTCACCTCAAACTTCGTCCAGATTACCCGTGTGCAGATCCTTATAGAGGGAGCGGAGATTCCAACATTAGCAGGACATGTTGATACACGAATGGCCCTGCCTCCCCAGTACGTCTTCTAAGTAAGATGGTTGCTGGGCGATCGCGCGAAAGGAGCGTCTGTGAGGAGTGATGGGCGGAAGATAGACGAGATCAGGCCATTGAAGGTAGACCGCGGCTGCCTCAGGCATGCCGAGGGATCGCTGCTCATTGAGGTCGGCGACACCAGAGTCCTCTGCACCGCCACGGTGGAGGAAAAGGTTCCGCTGTTCCTGCGCGCAACCGGTCAAGGATGGGTCACGGCGGAATATGGGATGCTTCCACGCGCGACGAAGACGAGGACGCCTCGAGAATCGGCCACCGGGAGGGCCAGCGGGCGGACATTCGAGATCCAACGTCTCATTGGTCGATCTCTGCGGGCGGTCATCGATCTCACGCGTTTAGGGGAGCGCACAGTACTGATCGATTGCGACGTGATCCAGGCTGACGGCGGGACGCGAACGACGGCGATCACAGGGGCCTTTGTCGCGATGGCCGATGCGCTCTCTCGTCTCCAGGAGAACGGTCAACTCAAGGGACCACTTCTGAAAGATTTCGTGGCCGGTGTAAGCGTCGGGCATGTGGAGGGGGAACTGTTGTTGGACCTCAACTATGCCGAGGACTCTATGGCCGAGGTGGATATGAATGTGGTGATGACGGGCGCCGGAAAATTTGTGGAGATCCAAGGGACCGCCGAGGAGGTTCCGTTCGATAAGGCGCAGTTGGATCAGATGCTCAGCCTGGCGACGCGGGGGATCGACCAGCTCGTTGGTCTTCAGCGTCAACTTTTGGGAGCCGACCTCAACGGCTTGAAGATGTGAAGATGCAGCTTGACATCAGGGGGCGAGATTTCTAGAATGCAGGTGATTGTGGCGACGACAAACGCGGGAAAATTTCGGGAAGTCGTATCCATCCTCAGCGATCTGAGGATTTCTTTTTTATCGCTTACCTCGCTTCAGGGGTATACCTCGCCTGTTGAGGTTGGCGTGACCTACGCTGAGAACGCGGCGGCCAAGGCTGCAGCCGTCGCACAGTTCAGCGGCTGCTGGGCTCTTGCGGACGATTCGGGTCTCGAGGTCGACGCCCTCGGAGGGCAGCCTGGGGTATACTCAAGCCGGTACGTCAGCCCTACGGCTTCGGATCTGGAGCGCAATCACCGGATCCTTGAGTTGCTGGAAGGGGTGCCGCACTCACAGCGGAACGCTCGTTTTCAGTGTGTGGTGGCCTTGGCCGGCCCGGATGGAGAGTTGAGCCTTGCTCATGGGAGTTGCGACGGGATGATCGCCGAGGTTCCCAGCGGTGATAGTGGATTCGGCTACGATCCTATTTTCATCGTTCCCAAATTCGCCGCGACGATGGCCTCGCTTCCGCCGGACGTGAAGAATCGAGTGAGCCATCGCGCGCGGGCACTTGAGAACATAAAACCGTTACTGCAACGCCTCTCGCTTGCTGCCGCTTGAGCTGATCGAGGATTGACATCGGCGATGAGGTGAGGAAAGTTCAGGCGGGGCGTGGCGCAGCCTGGTAGCGCACCTGCTTTGGGAGCAGGGAGTCGGAGGTTCAAATCCTCTCGCCCCGACCAACGATTAGTGAATAGTGGTCAGTGATTAGTGATTAGAAGAAGCAGGTTGGAATTTTGTTTCATCTTTGGTCGCTGGGAACTATTCACTAATTACTATCCACCAATCACTACTGTGCGCCTGTAGCTCAGCCCGGACAGAGCAACGGCCTCCGGAGCCGTGTGTCGCCCGTTCAAATCGGGCCAGGCGCGCCAGAGAATAGCTGATAGCTATCGGCTGTCAGCGGCAGTATGGTGAGCGTAGCTCAATGGCAGAGCACTGGACTGTGGCTCCAGGGGTTGAGGGTTCGAGTCCCTTCGTTCACCCCATTAGTGCAGCCATCAGCGGTCAGCGTTCAGGAAAGACCAGGCGATACCTTACGCACCCGCTGAAAGCTGATCGCTGTTTTTGTGCGCCCATAGCTCAGTTGGATAGAGCGCCGGACTTCGAATCCGTAGGTCGGGAGTTCGAGTCTCCCTGGGCGCGCCACTATTACAGCAGTTAGCGTTCAGGAAAGACCAGACGATATCATGCGTACTTTGCTGAAGGCTGATTGCTGATTGCTGCTTTCTGGCGCCCATAGCTCAGTCGGATAGAGCGGCTGCCTTCTAAGCAGTAGGTCGGGAGTTCGAGTCTCCCTGGGCGCGCCAGAATAACAGCTATCAGCGTACAGCGGTCAGCATTCAGGAAAGACAGGTGATGCTTTGTGCACCCTACTGAAAGCTGATTGCTGATCGCTAATTTTGAGGGGCCGTTAGCTCAGTTGGTAGAGCAGCTGACTCTTAATCAGCGGGTCGTAGGTTCGAGTCCTACACGGCCCACCAAATTAATGAATGCGTAAGCCGCCTACATATTTGGCGACCTTCCGGTCGAACGTGGCGATGCTGCGATGAACGGGAAATGAGGCGTGCCGTAAAACTCAGAGGTAAATCGTCCGTCTGGCCATGGCGCGTTCCCATTTGGTGTCGGCGTTCTCGTCGAAGATGAGTGCTTCATCGGCCGGAACGATCTCCCAGGCTCCAGCCTTGATTTCGGCCTCGAGCTGACCAGGCGCCCAACCCGCATAGCCCAGCGCAAAGAGACTCTGGCGCGGCCCGGTTCCTGTACCTATAGCGCGGAGAATCTCAGGCCTCGCCGTTACGGCAATGCCGTCCTTCACCACCTCAGTACCCTCGATTTTGTAGTCTGCCGTATGGAGGACGAACCCCTGCCTTGGTTCGACTGGCCCTCCAAAGTGCACGCGGATCTTTCCCTTCACTCCCATACCTTCGAGTCCGGCCTGTTCCAGCAGTTCTGACAGGGGCGCTTCCCCGACCGGTCTATTGACGATGAGACCCATCGCTCCAGTCGCGCCGTGGTAAACGACATAGATCACAGAGTGGACGAATCGCGGGTCCCGCAGTTCATCTTTGGCAACCAGAAGTTGTCCGGCGAGCGTGACGCGCTGGGCCGCAATGGCCATCCCCGCGGTGCCGTGTGGATGCGGCAGACCCGATCCCGACGCCAGCAGCGCCGTAATGGCTGCCAGGCCTGCAAGCAGCCACAGCGGGGAACCGACCCTAGCAAGGCGAGGCACGTGCTTTCGCTCCCACGACGGTTTAGCGATGTTCGGGTGGGAGCGAGTACACACCACTATTAGATTTGCACTCCAATTCCGTACAACCTCGGGTCTCCGGATCAATACAGCCATGTCTGCGGCGCTATATCGCGGTCGCTGGGACAGTCACACCCCCTGAGTTGCCGGGAATGAATCAGTAGCTGATCGCGAACTGATAGGCGTTATATGAGCCCCAACCGGTGACCTGATCGTATCCAGGTCCGGCCAGGAACCCGGTGGTAGTTCCATAACTGTTGTTCCCCGTTGTCACATCATAGAAGCCGTTGGCTGCTACGCCAAGGCTATACAGCCTGGGATTAGCGTTGCCGAGGCCAGTACCTCCCTTGATCTGGTTCACAATCGCAAAGAGTCCGGCCCATTGAGGGGCCGCCAGGCTGGTTCCCCAGGCGCGGTACAGACGGCCATCAAAGACGAGCAGGTTGCCAGGGGTGGGGCCGGCTTCCAAGCTCACATCTGGTACATCTCGGACTCCGTCTGCTGGAGTGGCACCGATCTGGTAGCTGGGCTTGCTGAAGATCCCGCTCTTCCCACCACCGCTGCCGCTCCAGGCTGTCTCGCTGCCGTATCCCGTCGCAGTTCCGGTTCCGTCAAAGGGCGTAGTCAGGAGGGTTCCACCGACACCGGTGATGAACGGGCTGGAGGCCGGGAAATCGACCTCTGGGGTCGTCCCGCCGTTGCCGCAGTCATCGGCTCCGGAATCGCCGGAGGCAGCAAACCAGCTTTGACCCTGGGCGGCGCCTTGCTTAAATATGTTGTTATCGGTAGTCATGACAGCAGATGGCATCTGCCCCTCGCAGAGCCCCCAACTCGTACTGACGACATACGTGGAAGGGAGATTCGTGACGATAAAATTATAGACTGTTGTGAAGGTCGAGAGCTGCGCATTCCTGGCGATTACACCTTGAATGGTGGCTCCGGGTGCCATCGCACTGGACCATTCCACGTCCAACGTTGTCTCGTCGCCAAGTTTGCTTGTTCTTCCCGTTGGGAAGTACCATTGGAAACGGCTGCTGGGACTCTTTGGAAGACCGGAAAGCTGCTCGAAGCTGTTGATGTCTGAGACCTTAAAAGTGTAAGCTGTGGCGATGGCAATCTTCTGGCTGGTGCCGGTAGATCCGGCGTTAAACAGGAGGGTGAAGTTATACGCCGCGTAAAGGTCTTTTGGGCCAAACAGCGTGGTGCTGCCAAGTTTCAGGTGCGGCGATAGCCCGCCGGGTGTGTCGGGAGTTGTGTGAGGTGTCGCGCTCAGGTGAGGCTTGAGTTGGCTCAAATCTTCGAGTCCCTGGACAGAGCTGACAATGCCTGCAAGTTCTGCCGGGATCTGGGGATCCTGGGCATTCGCATGAAAGATCTGCCCGTTGCGGCGGTACTGATTGATTGAAAGCCCGAAGGCCGCTTCGACCTCGGCAACAGTGCCCGTCGCGTTGACGATGAGGCGATTGGGCCAGATCTGGCTGACCTTGAGGTTACGTGATTGGAGCCACCGGACGACATCACCATAGGTCTGCTCGGTGGGGGAGAACCGGGCGGCAAACTCGTCAGGGCTCAGCCACCGGTGGAACCAGGATGAGGTGGGGTCCTGCTGAGCGGCAAGGATTGCATCGAGGCCCGGCTGATTCCGGAGTGAGAGACCCACGACGAGATCGAGGACGCGGTTGCGTTCGGCCCGGCCTTGGGAGACGAGGTGCTTCAGGGCCGGGTGGATGTGCTGTGGGAGAGTGATCGTCTCAGATTGGGCCCAAGCCCACGGAGACCACAGTGAGGCGATCAGAACGATCAAAGCGATGAGACTAGATAACCGACCCATCTTTTTCCCGAGAGCTGTTCTAACATTCATCAGATCCTCCTTTGGGCGACATGGAGCCGGGTGTTCTGCCGAGAGTCATCCATATATCACATATATCAAGAAAAATCAGTGCGTCGTTTATTCTAAAGCAATATTCGTACCAAGCGAAGCATTTGAATTTACCAGAGTTGTTACCCGGATCATCGAGTTAGCGAACCCCTGGCGATGACCTGGATTGACAATGGAGTGACAAAAAGAGGCTCTGCCGAAAGACGCAGTGGGGATGCCGGCTCACCATGGTCATCGGGTAAGCATCAGCATCCAGCCCGCTTAGGCCTGACAGGGCCGATGCCGTGACCAACCCAACACCCGATGGATGTCGACACCGCCAGAGCTCGCCCTCTTCATCGTTTCCGTCCTCCTCTTGCTCGTCGCCCAGGAGGGCGCGGACTTTTCGTACATCAGGACGATAATGAATGCCGTAAGGCATCGCCCTAACGGGACCCGCCTTGGTACCTTTATACTGCCCCCCTTGAGGAGTAGACAGGGACTGTGACACACTGGGGCGACTCAACAAGGAGGTGCCGAATGGCAGAGTCGACCCGGACCGTGAATCGCTGGACCCCCACTCGCATGACTGCCGTCATCGTGGAACTGCTGCGCGGCGGGGACGCAGTGGAGCTGGCCCGCAGATATGGGCTTAGCCAAGCCCAACTGTTGCTATGGCGGGATCGGTTCCTGGAAGGCGGGCAGGCGGCGCTCAAGACCCGCCGGGGGCAGGTCGAGCTCGACCGGGAGCGCCAGGTGCGGGCGCTGGAGCGCAAGGTAGGCCAGCTCACACTGGAGAATGAGCTGCTAAAAAAAACCGACGCGCTGATCCGCCAACGTGGGCGGAGATCGACCAGATGAGGGCGCAGGGCGCTCCGCGGAGTCTGGTATGTCGGACCCTGAGCGTCTCACGGGCGGGCTTCTACAAAGGACAGCACGGGGGCGTGGGGTGCCGGAGATGCGACCGGACCGTCTTCCGATCCAGGCCCAGTTCTCGGGCAATCTGTGAGATAGAATAGCCAAGGGTGCTGAGTCGATGCATCACGAGATAGTCCTCCTGAGTAATCATGGTTCCTCCCTGGCAGGCTCCTGGGATTGCCCTGCCAGGGAGGAACTCTACCCCATACTCAGGCGTCCGTCATCTGGTGATCTCCTCCCAGGGGGTGGGGAATTTTCAATCGCCACAACTGGGGAATTTACCATCGGCGGTGACAGAGGTCCAACGGAAGGCCGGTCGGATCATCATCCGCCACCAGGGGTCGGTCGTGGCTGAGCATACGGAACTCCTGGAGCGGCATCAGGTGCGGCTGCTCCCCGAACACGGCCCCGGGGCCATCGCCCGGAACCCGCGGCAGCCACGGCTCCGCCAGGTAGAGCGACCACGGCGACCCTGGGCCGACGACCTCGCTGTAGAAGTCCGGGAGCTGGCCGTGTATGACGTCTGGGCGGCCCAGGCAGGAGGACGGCCATGACCGCCGCGCAGCTCGAACGATTCCAGGAACACTGCCAGCGGCTGCGGCTCTTCAAGAGTCGCGATCGGCTGGAGGCCCTCCTGCTGGACGCCAGCACGCGGGAGTGGTCATCGAGGATCCCCAACGGGTGGCAGCGCCGGGCCAGGGTCCGCACCGGCCCCTTGAAGTCCATCTGCCACAGGCTGTTGGACACCGGGTGCTCGAACCGGACCCAGGGCTGGCGGCCCCCCGGTCCCTCGGGGGCGATCAGCCCGTGGCGGTGCAGGATCGCGGTGACCGTGCTGTACGCCGGGACGGG
Organism: Candidatus Methylomirabilota bacterium; assembly: GCA_023249055.1. Lineage (GTDB taxonomy): Bacteria > Methylomirabilota > Methylomirabilia > Methylomirabilales > Methylomirabilaceae > Methylomirabilis. Next base: position 1,410 of record JAHFDH010000062.1, on the reverse strand, counting down.
CGCCCGGCCCAGCGTCTGTAACCGGCGCCGGAGCTTGCGGGCCCCCCACGCAGGGTGCTGCTGCCGGAGGGCCACCAGTGCGACTTCGAGGTCGGCCGGCGTCCGCCTCGGGGACTGGCGCGGGCGACGAGCGCGATCGGACAGGCCGGCTGGCCCCTCGCGCCGGGACCGGCCGGGCCACTTATACCCGGTCTTGCGACTGACGCCGTAGCGGCGGCACAGCTCGCTCATGCTCACCGTCTCGTGTTGGACCAACGTGATGAACTCCTGACGCAACGACATGGTCGACACCTCCTGCCAGGGCATGATGGCTCCTCCTTTCGAAGCCGATCATGCCTTAAAGGTGTCACTCTTGTCTCCGGTCCATGTGTTACCTATGTCCCCAGTCTATACATACAAAAGGGGGGCACTACACTAACTGGAAATGCAAAAGGACCCGGCACAGCCTGAGCGATCATCGTCTGGTACGATGCAGGCCGGCAGAGCCATAGTACAGTATCTCGGCGGCTGCAAGGAAATGCGTCAGTGAATCCTGAATCTCTTCACTCCACACAGAAGCGGCGGTACCGAGTGATCGTGGCCTGCGTTGCCGTGATCATTTTCCTCATTGCAGCAGGGGCAGCACTTGCGACGGTACCGGCGGTCAGGGATCATCTGTGCTATGAGCACCGCATGAACATGTTTTGCTCGGTAGCCCAAATCGGCGAATCCGACATGCGGGTATTTGCATGGTATCCGAAGTTGAAGCCGCTTGATCGGGAGGCGTCGATCCTTCGCAGAAGTGTGCCCGAGATTCCGCCAGACGACCAACGCGCATACGACAGCCACTTCTCGAGCGGCAAGCACCAACGGCTGTACTGGGAAGCGCGATTGACGTCTCGTACAGCTCCAGCCCGCCCAATCAGGTTTGTCGTTCATTGGGCGACTGTTGATGTAGGCGGCAAATCTGTTGCAAGCGGTGTGGTTGAGGCCACGTGGGGTGCCGATGATCCGGCAGCCTTTATCATCGGCCCAGTTGACACCGTTCCAACTGGAACCGCCGGTCAACTCCCGCCGGGCCACTATGAGATCGTGCTGAAGGTGTACGGCAATCAACTGGCCGAGTCGGAAGTTCGCGGCGGGTTCGATATTTATTGAGGCGTACACAGTGCTACGAAAGTACGATAACCAATAACACCTTGTAAATCGCCTCAGTCAGGCCATGGAGATGCGATGGGTGATGAATTTCAAGTGAGTGGAAAGAACGCCGCTGCGCTGTGTACGCTCACGCTGCATCGCGGCGACGGCATGACGCTGGTGACGATGAACTGGAAGAACGGAGAGCCGCCGGAAGACTTCGTTGGTTTCGCGATTGAATACAAGGAACCTGGCGGTCACACATTCTTCCCCTTGAAAAATCGTCTGGCTTTC
>JAHFDH010000061.1 GCA_023249055.1 Candidatus Methylomirabilota bacterium | reverse complement strand
ACTCATAGATAGGCATACGTAACACCGCCCTCCTGGGCTATTCGCCGCCGCGTTGGACGTAGCTTTTCACGAACTCCTCGGCGTTTTCTTCGAGGACCTCATCGACCTCATCCATCAGTTTGTCAAGGTCCTCTTTGAGCTTCTTCCCTTTTTTTACCGTCTCGGGATTCGGCTCAGCCGCCTCAGGTGGGCCACCGCCAGCCTCGCGTTTCTGCTTCCGTTCCTGCTCCGCCATCTCTTACTCCTTCTTTCGCCTCACCGACCCGCCTGCCAGACGAGGTGTTGTACCTCCGGGATCAGGAGTTTCGTCATAGCGAGACGGACGGCATGTTCCGAACCCGGCAGACACACAATCACCTTTCCTTTTGCCGTCCCGCAGAGCGCGCGGCTCATCAGGGCAGCGCTTCCGACCTCCTGAAAGCTGAGGCTCCGGAACAGCTCGCCAAAACCGGGCAGCGCCTTATCCAGCAACGGGCTGACCGCTTCAATTGTCTGATCCCGCTTGCTGAGCCCGGTCCCTCCGGTCATGACGATCAGGTCAACCTCCTCTTCGCACAGTTTCTTCATGACCTCCCTCAGGCCTTTTGGATCGTTCTTCAGGATCATCGAAGCGACCTGGCTATGACCGGCCTCATTCAAGAGCGATTCAATGAGTCGGCCCGAGTGATCGTCTTCCGACTTGCGACTATCGGTAATGCTGAGCCTTACGTAGCGGACCGGCCCTACCTTCCTGGCCTCCGCATGGTGATCGTGAACGCCCATTGGCTCCTCAATGAAGTTCCGGGTTCTCTCCTGCCCAGGACGACTTTCTTCCTGACTCATGATAACGGAATAGGCAATTCCGGTCAATCCGGACAACCGCAACGGTTGGTTCCGCCATCGTAGTTTCTTGTCCCAAGCGAGCGATCAGTTCCTTTATGTCGCGTGCGACCGGATCAACTGCATGAACTCGTTTCGGCTCTCGATCCGTTCGCGGAAGATCCCATGCATCGACGAGGTCACGGCCTTGCAGTTCTGCTTCTCTACGCCGCGCATCATCATACACAGGTGATAGGCTTCCATAACGACGGCCACTCCACGCGGCCGCAACGCATCCAGGAGCGCGTTGGCGATCTCTGAGGTCAAGCGTTCCTGTACCTGAAGTCGGCGGCTGTACATCTCCACCAGTCGAACCAGCTTGCTTAATCCGACAATTTTGCCGTTCGGTAAATAGCCGACGTGGCACTTGCCGAAAAATGGCAGCAGATGGTGCTCGCAAAGCGAGAAGAAATCGATGTCTTTGACCAGGACGATTTCGTCATAGTTATCCTGGAAGACCGCCTCGTTCAGGACGGTCTCTACCTGTTTGCTGTACCCGGACGTGAGAAACTCGTACATTCGCTCTACCCGTTCGGGTGTCTTGATTAATCCCTCCCGATCGGGATCCTCGCCGATCTCTTTCAGCAGATCTCTGACCAACCGCCCGATCATATTTTTCTTCCTTGCTGAGACAGCATTGGTTGACGCTGAACCGTGAACGCGTTGTGGCTCCTTACAAAATTCTAAAGGAGCGTAGCGGGATGTGCAAGGAAAACCTCCAGTGCGCCGACGGGTAGGGCGCGGTTTGACCGGAATCTGTAATCCTATCAAACATGGGGCAGACCTTGGTGTACGGCACCTCCTGGCGGGCCATCCACCGTCACCAGGCCGGGGGGTGGTTCGGGCGTCGGGACCGACCGGGAGCTTGCGGCCTCGCGGGGGCGCCACGTGTCGTCGGGCGTCCGCGAGATCCCCCACAATCCGCCGGCCGTTGTCCCCGCGCGGCGCGCTGATCTGGGGTGGCACGGGGCCCCTCCTGCCTGGTGGGGTGAACGAGTGGGAGGTGTACCACTCTGCTGCCACAGCAGGGAGTGTGACCCCATGTCTGATAACTATACTATGAGGAGATGATTTCCCCTTTACAACGGGTCCGCCGTTATGGTACGAGAAGGACCTCGGGGCGGTTGCGCAACCCGCACCATATAATGGGGAAGGGCGATGAGCGGAATAGAGATATCCAGGATCCGCAACGTGGGCATTGTGGCCCACGGAGGCGCCGGCAAGACGACATTGACTGAGGCGATGCTGTTTGACGCCGGCGCTGCGTCTCGTCTCGGGAAGGTCGAAGATGGGACGACCGTTACCGACTTCGACGAGGACGAGATCAAGCGGAAGATGAGTGTCAGTTCCGCGCTTGCCTTCTGTGAATGGAAAGGGTACAAGCTCAACGTGATTGATACCCCTGGAGCGTCCATCTTCCTCACCGATACCAGAAACTGCCTCAGGGTCCTTGACGGCGCGGTTGTCGTCGTGAGTGCCGTCTCCGGTGTCAAGGTGCAGACAGAGAAGGTGTGGGCGTGCGCCGAAGCGGAAGGCCTGGCCAGAGCGATTTATGTCAATAAGATGGATCAGGAACAGGCTGACTTTTCGAGAGCCTTGGACGATATTCGTAAGAACCTCTGCCCGACGGCGACACCTGTCCAACTTCCAATAGGCGCGCACGCGTCCTTCATGGGTGTGATCGATCTGCTGCGGATGAAAGCCCTGATCTACCAGAGCGAGCTGACGGGAAAGTTCTCCGAAGGAGAGATTCCACCGGACCAGAGACCGATGGCGGAACAGCTTCGGGGGGCGCTGATGGAGGCGGTGGCGGACAGTGACGATAGACTGCTGGAGAAGTATCTGGAGGTCGGTACACTTTCGCATGAGGAGTTGAAATCCGGACTGCGGCGAGCGGTGATCGGCGGAAAGGTTGTTCCGATCCTGTGCGGTTCAGCCGTCAGGAACATCGGCGTACAGCCCCTGCTCGATCTCCTGATAGAACTCTTTCCGTCTCCGGCGGAACATGATGCCATTGCGGGGGTCGATCCGAGGAGCGGGGAGCGAGTGACCCGGGAAAGCCGAGAGGATGCCCCATTGTCGGCTCTGGTATTTAAGACGCTTGTCGATCCTTACGCCGGTAAGATCAGTCTTTTCCGCGTCTACTCCGGCGTGCTTGCTTCCGATTCGAGCGTCTACAACAGCACCAAGGGGTGTAAGGAACGGATCGGTCAAGTGGTGCTGCTCCGAGGTAAAAATCAGATGCCGGTTCCGGTCATCGGAGCCGGAGATCTTGGGGCTGTGGTGAAACTCAAGGAAACCGGCACAGGGGACACCCTGTGCGACGAGCGAAGTCCAATCTGCCTGGAATCGGTTGGGATCCCGCATGCTATCATTGAATATGCCATTGTGCCCAAGACAAGAGGGGATGAGGAAAAAATGAGTTCGGGACTCCATCGGCTTCGGGAAGAGGACCCATCCCTTCAGGTTCGACGCGACCCGCAGACCAAAGAGATTATCCTGGCTGGGATGGGTAAGGCCCACCTGGAGATTGCGGTCGATCGCCTTAAGCGGAAGTTCGGACTCGAGATCCAGATGAAGACGCCCCGTGTACCGTACAAAGAGACGATTCACGGGCGAGCCGAGGTTCAGGGAAGGCATAAAAAACAGACCGGAGGGCACGGACAGTACGGCGATTGCTGGATCAAGCTTGAACCGCTTCCGCGCGGCGCCGGTTACGAATTCGTCAATCAAATTGTGGGAGGGGTGATCCCCAAGCAGTACATCCCTGCCGTGGAGAAAGGGATCATCGAGGCGATGGGGGAGGGGAGTCTGGCCGGGTATCCCGTGGTGGATGTGAAGGTCATCCTCTATGACGGGTCGTATCATTCCGTAGACTCCTCGGAAATGGCCTTCAAGATCGCCGGGTCGTTGGCGTTCAAAAAGGGGATCCTGCAGGCGAACCCGACCCTCCTGGAGCCGATCATGGCGGTTGAGGTGATGGTCCCTGATGAGTGTATGGGGGACGTGATCGGCGATCTGAACAGTAAACGGGGGCGCGTGTTGGGTGTAGAGGCCAAAGGCAAAGCGCAGATCGTTAAGGCTCAGGTTCCTCTGGCCGAAATATTGGAGTACGCCACGCAGCTCAAGGCCATTACGGGCGACCGCGGTGACTACACGGTGGAGTTCTCTCACTACGACGAGGTGCCTCCGCATCTGAGAGAGCGAGTGACTACCGAATTGAGAAAGACCAAAGGGGAATAAACCGCGTCTTATCCGCTCCTCCAACCCCCTTCCTTGATTTCCCTTGTACAATATAAGAGAAGCATGCTATTTTAAGCTAGGTGGGCTAACAATGCCCGCTCTTTGTTTTATAAGGGGTGGTATGATATGAGCGGGGAGGTTATCGAGCGGGTCAAATCGATTGCATTGCCGCTTTTTACGGAATTAGAGTTAGAGTTGGTAGATGTTGAGTTCCGGCGAGAAGCCGGCGGATGGATTCTCCGCGTGTATCTCGATAAGTCTGGCGGGGTGACCTTGGGCGATTGCCAGCGAGTGAGTGAAGAGTTAAGCGATCTCCTGGATGTCGAGAACGTTATCACTCATCCGTACACGCTTGAAGTCTCCTCTCCCGGATTAAACCGTCCGCTCCGTCGGGAGGCGGATTTCCTTCGCTTTGCGGGTCAACGGGCAAGGGTCACGACCTCGCAGGCTGTGGCAGGCCAACGGCGGTTTCTGGGCGTCCTGAAGGGTTACGAGGATGGACAGGTCGTGCTGGAACGGGAGGACGGTACGGTGGTTTCCATTCCTTATGCGCTGATTTCGAAGGCTCGCCTGGACCCAATTTTGTAGAGGCAGGGCAGCGGGTAGAGGATTCAGAATATACTGGTATAAAAAATGGGCATCGATTTATTGCAGGTAATAGAACAGGTCGGACGCGAGAAAGAGATCGATCCGGCCGTACTGATCGAGGCTGTCAGTGCGGCGATCCTCTCGGCGTCCCGTAAGACTCTTGGAGCCGCCCTTGACCTGCGTGTCGAGTTCGACCAGCGGTCCCGTTGCTTTACACTGTACACCGTGCACAAGGTTGTTGAGCAGGTTCTGAATCCGCATATCGAGATCTCCATCGATGAGGCCCGGCAGCAACATCCCGAAACCCAACTCGGCGATGAGATCAAATCCGAGGTCAAGGCGAAGGAGTTTGGCCGAATCGCTGCCCAGACGGCAAAGCAGGTTATCATCCAGCGGGTCAAGGAGGCCGAACGGGAGAGCGTATTTCAGGCCTATAAGGCCAGGGTGGGTGAACTGGTGGGTGGTGTCGTCCAGAGGGTCGCGAAGGGCAACGTCATCGTCAATCTCGGGAAGGCTGAGGCGATTCTTCCCCCTAGAGAGCAACTTCCCCGTGAGGATTACAGGGTCGGCGATCGGATTCGAGCCTATGTGCTGGATGTGAAGAAATTGCCGAGAGGATCACAGATCGTTCTTTCGCGAACGCATCCCGGCCTCTTAGCCAAGCTGCTCGAGATCGAGGTTCCTGAGATCTACGAGGGGATTGTTGAGATCAAGGCGGTGGCCAGGGATGCCGGTGAACGAGCCAAGGTGGCTGTGGCTTCACGCGACAGCAACGTTGATCCGGTGGGGGCCTGCGTCGGATATCGCGGCAGTCGAATTCAGGCCATCGTCAGGGAACTGATGGGTGAGAAGATCGATGTGATTGCCTGGAAGGACGATCCGGCTTCCTTCGTCAAGAGCGCGCTTGCCCCGGCCGACATTGAGAGCGTTGAGGTTGTGCCGGAGACGCATACCCTGCATGTGCTGGTGGTTGATGGGCAACTCTCTCTGGCCATTGGAAAACGGGGGCAGAACGCCCGTCTGGCGGCCAAGCTGTTGGGCTGGAAGGTCGATGTCAGGGGTCGCGGCGAGATTCAGAAAGCGCCGGAGGAGCAGGTTCAGCCGGAGTTGGAACCCGTGGCGCCAACGGCGGAGAGTCCGGCCGGCACGGTCCTGCAGTTGGCGGAGTTGCCGGGTGTCGGGCAGACATTGGCCGATCGCCTGATCGAGGCTGGTATAGACAGTTGCCGGAAGCTGGCCGACGCGTCCGACGAAGTCTTAGTCCAGGTAGAAGGGATCGGCCCGAAGACAGCCCAAAAATTGATCGAGGCTGCGAAGGCCGCCCTCGCCTCGAAGGATACGGAATAGATGGCGGCTGAGCCCTTACGCTCGTGTGTGGCCTGCCGCATCAGCCGGCCGAAAGGGGAGCTTGTTCGGGTGCATCCTGGAGCCGGCGGACGGCTGAGTGTGGATCTGGGCGGAGGATCGGGTCGCGGGGCCTACGTCTGTCCGCGCTACGTATGCTTAGAGCAGGCGGTGAAACGGGGCGAGTTTGCGCGTTGCCTGAAGACGACGGTCGCGCCGATGACGGTAGAGACCCTTGAAGGGCTGATTCGAGAACGCGTCTCGCGCAAGGTTACCGCGCTTCTTGGACTTGCGCGCCGGGCCCGCAAGGTCGTCTCAGGCGCAGAGGCGGTCGATGGGGCCGTCAAGCGCCATACGGCTCGGTTGATCCTGAGCGCCGCAGACGCGTCGGCAAACTCAGTGGCGAAGTCGCGGAGTTTGGCCGCTCAGGTTGGCGTTGCGTGGATGCAGGCCATGGGTAAGGAGGAGTTAGGGGCCGCTCTTGGAGGAGGTCCCCGAGCGTGTATTGCCGTCATGGATACGCACTTTGCAGGCGCGCTCATATCGGCGCTGGATAAGATACCGGTGGTGGTGGAAGCGAAAGAGGCTGCACGGTCAGACCGCCGAGTCAAGGGTGACGCGGAGCCTCGGAAGGGTGGGGGTGATCCGCCGTGGGAATGATTAGAGTGTACGATCTGGCGAAAGCGCTCGATATGTCAAGTAAAGAGCTTCTTGACCGGCTCGAGCAGTTAGGCTTGCCCCAGAAGAGCCACGCCAGTAACGTGGATGAGGATCAGGTGAGGTCGCTCCTGGCAGCCGCACCACCCCAGAAGAAAAGCCGTCTCAAACCCAAGACGCCGGAGGCGCCTTCATCCGCCCACGCCGAGTCGGTGGAAGGCCGACGTCCCAGGACGGGGAAGGCCGAATCTTCCATTGCGGCGACCAAGACCTCGGTTCGGAGGTCGACTCGCCCCGGGGCCGCCGAGACAACGGCGCCACCCAGTGTCAAGCCGGCAACCGAAGGGGCGAGACCCGCTGAAGGCGTGAGTTCGGTTGCGCACAAGGAACCTCAGAAGCCCGCGACGGTGTCTGTCCTGCAGCCGCCTAAGGGGACAGCGGTTCTCGATCAGCCGTCCGCTGCACCGTTCAAGTCCCCTCGCGAGACCCCGACGACACCGACCGGCGTGAAGGGGGCGCCATCCAAAGCCCCGATGCCGTCTGCGCCTGTCTCCGGTCAAGCGCAAAGGGTCGCTGTGACCCAACCGGCGCCGCAGGCGCCGGTCCAGCCGGAGCAGGTCGAACGCGTGCCCTCCGCTCCATCACGTCCGATCGTCAAAATTGCGGAGACGATCACCGTGAAGGAGCTGGCGGAGAGCATCTCGATGAGTCCCAGCGAGATCATCAAGCAGTTGATCAAGATGGGAATCATGACCACGATGAACCAGCCGCTTGATGTGGAGGTCGTCAAACGCACGGCCGACCAGCTCGGATTTACAGTAGAAGTGACGCCCCTGGAGGAGACCGCGGCCGAGGTGAAGGAGCTTGAGGATCCTTCGCTGCTTCTGCCAAGGTCTCCGGTCGTGACGATCATGGGACATGTCGATCACGGCAAGACCTCGCTGTTGGACGCGATCCGGCAGACCAATGTCATCGCTTCAGAGGCTGGAGGAATTACTCAGCACATCGGCGCCTATCAAGTCGATCTGCCCGGCGGCAAGATCACGTTCCTGGATACACCTGGCCACGAGGCGTTTACGGCCATGCGGGCGCGAGGGGCACAGGCGACCGACATTGTGGTCCTGGTTGTGGCGGCCGATGACGGGGTGATGCCTCAGACACAGGAGGCGATCAGCCACGCCAAGGACGCGGGCGTCCCGATCCTGGTGGCGATCAACAAGATCGATAAGCCCGGCGCCGATCCGAACCGGGTCAAGCAACAGTTGGCGGAACACGGTCTGGTCTCGGAAGAGTGGGGAGGGCAGACGATCTATGTGGAGGTCTCGGCCAAGAAGCAGGTAGGTATCGATCATCTGCTCGAAATGCTGCTGCTGCTGGCCGAGGTTCAGGAACTGAAGGCGAACCCGCACAGGGCCGCAAAGGGCGTCATCATTGAGGCCGAACTGGATCGCAGTCGAGGTCCGGTCGCGACCGTGCTGGTTCAGCAGGGAACCCTGAAGGTGGGGGACGTGATCGTCGCCGGATTGCATTCGGGTCGGGTGCGGGCGATGAATAATGAGAAAGGAAAACGGGTCCAGATGGCCGGACCTGCCACCCCCGTGGAGGTGCTGGGTCTGCCAGGTGTCGCTATGGCCGGCGATACGTTTGTTGTGGTCGCCGATGAACGGAAAGGGCGGCAGATCGCACTCAGCCGACAGCAGAAACACCGCGAGGAGATGATCGTTTCGAAGCACCGCATGACCCTCGACGATTTGCACCGTCGCATTCAGGAGGGCGAGGTCAAAGAACTTCGGATGATTATCAAGGGGGATGTTCAAGGCTCTATCGGACCGTTTCGCGAATCGCTGGGGCGGATCGGTACCGACGCAGTCAGGTTAAAGGTGATCCACGCGTCGGTTGGCGCCATCACCGAGACCGATGTGATGCTGGCGTCGGCGTCCAATGCCGTCATTGTAGGATTCCATGTGCGTCCCGAGCCAAAGGCCCAGAAGCTCGCTGAGCAGGAAGGCGTTGAGATCCGGCTCTACACGGTGATCTATAACGCCATCAACGAGATTCGGCAGGCGATGGAGGGGCTGTTGGAGCCTACGTATATCGAACGGTCGATCGGTCGCGTCGAGGTTCGTCAGGTCTTCGCCGTACCCAAGATAGGTGCGGTTGCCGGCTCAATGGTGGTCGACGGAAAGGTCTGCCGGGACAGTCAGGTCCGGCTTATCCGGGACGGCAAGGTGGTCCATAAGGGGCGGGTCGGATCGCTTCGCCGCTTCAAAGAGGATGTCCGAGAGGTACAGAATGGGTTTGAGTGCGGTGTAGGTCTGGTGAACTATAACGACATCAAGGTAGGCGATGTCCTGGAAGTCTTCGAGCTGGAATCGGTCGCGCAAAAACTTTAAAGATGTTCAACGTTCAAAGTTCAACGTTCAAAGTTCAATGTTCAAAATTCAAAGTTGGAGGTTCGCGGTTCCAGGTTGTTGTTGACGTTGAACGTTGAACCTTGAACGTTGAACGTTATTGTCCATGACCGTCGGAACGTGCCGCGTCGAGTTGCATCTGGCCGGCAATACCTCCCTCAAGGGTAAGCGGCGGGTTGTGAAGAGCATCAAGGATCGTATCCGAGGCCGCTTTAATGTCTCGGTTGCCGAGGTGGATCGGCTTGATGAATGGCAACGCGCGACGCTGGGAATCGCCTGCATCAGCAATAATGCTCGACTGGTAGACGAGACGCTGGCCAAAGTGGTCAACCTCATTGAGACCGATGCGGACGCCCTGATTCTCGATTACGAGATCGATCTAGTGGCCCAGTAGGGGTACGGCATGCCGTGCCCCTGCAAACAGGGAGCATGATGATGCAAGGCAGGCGCGCCGATCGGGTCGGTACCCTGATACAGGAAGAGATCAGTCGTCTGATCTTGCAGTCGGTCAAAGACCCGCGGGTCCGTTGTGCCACGGTGACCCGTGTCAGGGTGAGCGACGATCTGCGACAGGCGAGGGTCTTCATCGCCTCGATTGGAGGCGATGAGACGCAGCGCCAGGAGGCGCTGATCGGCCTGAAGAGCGCAGCCGGTTTTCTCCGCGGGGAATTGGGACGCCGGTTGTGCCTGCGGTACGTCCCGGAACTGCTTTTTTCAGTCGATGATTCGCTGGAGCAGGAGATGCACCTGGACGAGCTGTTCCGGCAGATCGAAGCGACCCGGACGAAGGAGTCATGACGATGGCGAGTCGTGTCGATTTACACCTTCACACCAAGGCCTCCGATGGCGCGCTTCCGCCGAGCGAGCTGGTGAAAGCCGCCGACCGCATCGGGATCCGCGTGATGGCCGTGACCGATCATGACAGCGTAAACGGGATTGCCGAGGCGCGGGACGCGGCTTCCGAACTGGCCATCGAGATGATTCCCGGGGTCGAGTTGAGCGCGAGTCTGGGTACCGATGAGATCCATGTCCTTGGCTATCTGCTCGAACCGGACGACCCATCCTTGCAGGGAGCGCTCCGTCGACTGCAGGAGGACAGGCTTGTTCAAGCCCGCGCCATGGTCGAGCGGTTAGGCGCGCTTGGGTATCCGATTGAATGGGACCGTGTGATGGCCATTGCGAATGGAGGATCGGTCGGACGGCCGCATATCGCGATGGCCCTCGTGGAGCGCGGCGCCGTCGCGTCGGTGGACGAGGCATTCTCGCGTTTTCTCAGACGCGGGGGTCCCGCCTATGTCGAGGGCTCGAAGTTTCTCCCGCAGGAGGCGGTCAGCCTGATCAGGGAGGCTCAAGGCGTGCCCTCGTTGGCGCACCCGGTCATCGTGGGGGCAAGCGATTACCACCTGAATCTTGAGCGGCTGTTGCCGATGATGAAAGAGGCGGGCCTGGAGGGGATCGAAACCTACTATAAGGGATATACCCCGGAGATCACGGCGTCTTTGCTTGCCGTGGCCGAGCGGCATCGACTCGTACCCACCGGCGGGAGCGATTTTCACGGCGGCGGAGTGGTTGCCGATGCGGAGTTGGGGGGAGTCGACGTGCCGTGGGAAACCGTCGAGCGTCTGTGGACCAGAAAACGAGCGGTAGCGGCCGCATCGATCATTTCTCAGTAAATTCAGGAATATCTCATGGAACTCAGCGGAGTCTTAAATATCAATAAGCCTGGAGGGATAACCTCCCATGACGTCGTGGACGTGGTGCGGCGTCTGCTGAAGATACGCCGTGTCGGTCATACCGGTACGCTCGATCCGAGGGCGACCGGTGTGCTGCCGCTCTGCATTGGACGGGCGACTCGAATCGCACAGTTTCTGACTCAGGCCGACAAAGAGTATCTGATCACGATGCGGCTGGGCATCACCACCGATACGTTGGATGGGGATGGTAAGGTGCTGTCCCAGACGGATCATGTTGATGTCGATCCGGCCCGGCTGCGAGAGGTGCTGGAGAGTTTTGTCGGAGAGATTCAGCAGGTACCCCCTCTTTTTTCCGCCAAGAAGCATCATGGGGAGCGCCTCTATCGCCTGGCTCGCCGCGGTGAAACGGTCGAACGGCAGCCGGTAGCGGTTCGAATCCACGAGCTGACGCTGCTGGAATGCGATATACCCTTCGTCCGGTTCC
>JAHFDH010000186.1 GCA_023249055.1 Candidatus Methylomirabilota bacterium | reverse complement strand
ATCTGGTCACCGCCAACAAGGCGTTGCTGGCCACCCACGGGCTAGAGCTGTATCGGACCGCTGCGGAGCGCCGGGTATCGATCGGGTTCGAGGCCAGCGTCTGCGGCGGCATTCCGCTGATTCGGGCCATGAAAGAGGGGCTGGTGGCCGATCGGGTTCGCTCGATTATCGGAATCGTGAACGGCACCTGTAATTATATCCTGACGACGATGACGGACAGCCGACGGCCGTTCGCCGAGGTGTTGGCTGAGGCGCAAGCCCATGGCTATGCCGAGGCCGATCCCTCCCTGGACGTGGACGGGATCGATGCCGCCCACAAGCTCCAGATCCTGGCGACGCTGGCGTTCGGGGCGTATGTCCCCTTCGACCGGATTTACGTCGAGGGGATCCGAAAGATCGACGCTTCCGACATTGAGTACGCTCGCGAGTTGGGGTACCGAATCAAGCTGTTGGCCATCGCCAAGCAGCCCAATGGCGAGCTGGAGGCCAGAGTGCATGCCGCCCTCATTCCGGAAGATCACCTGCTGGCCTCGGTCGGCGGCGTCCATAACGCCGTCTATGTGGTCGGCGACGCGGTGGGCTCCCTGATGTTCTACGGGCGGGGGGCCGGCCAGATGCCGACCGCCTCTGCCGTTGTCAGCGACATCGCCGAGATCGCCCGGGGCCTGCTGCACGATCCGACCGCGAGGGGTGTTCCGCCTCCGCCGATCTCTGAGACCGAAGCCGAGGTCAAGGATATGGCGGCGGTCCGCTCCTGTTACTACCTCAGGATCATGGCGATCGATAAACCAGGGGTGCTGTCGAGGGTGACCGGGATCCTGGGGAGCAACAACATCAGCATCGTCTCGGTGATCCAGAAAGGCCGCCATGAGCAGAGCGCCGTCCCGATCGTCATGTTGACCCATGAGGCGGCAGAGGGCGATATGCAACGGTCGCTTCGCGCCATCGGCCAACTCGATGTGGTGAGTGAGGAGATTGTGTGTCTCAGGGTCGAGGGCGTAACCGATTAAGCCTACCGTGACAACGATGAGCTGGAACGGAATCATCCGACAGTACAGACCGTTTTTGCCTGTGACCGATCGAACGCCGGTCGTCACCCTGAACGAGGGGAATACGCCGCTCATACGCGCCGAACGGCTCCAGGCTGCGCTTGGCATCGAGGCGGAGGTCTATTTGAAGTATGAGGGGCTCAACCCGACGGGATCCTTCAAAGACCGGGGGATGACCCTCGCGATCACCAAGGCGGTAGAGGAGGGCGCGAGGGCTGTGATCTGCGCCTCGACCGGGAACACCTCGGCCTCTGCTGCGGCCTATGCAGCGCGGGCGGGACTGCGCGCCTTTGTCTTGATCCCGGAGGGGAAGATCGCGCTGGGCAAGCTGGCTCAGGCGATGATTCACGGCGCACAGGTGCTGCAGATTGAGGGCAACTTCGATCAGGCCCTGCAGATCGTGAGGCGGGTCGCTGCCGATCAGCCGATTGTGCTGGTCAACTCTGTGAACCCGTACCGGATTGAGGGTCAGAAGAGCGGCGCCTTCGAGGTGTGCGACCGGCTTGGCCGGAGCCCGGACTACCACTTTATTCCGGTCGGCAATGCAGGCAACATTACCGCCTACTGGAAGGGCTACCAGGAATATCTGAAGGCCGGACTGACCACCTCATTGCCGAAGATGATGGGATGGCAGGCGGCAGGAGCGGCGCCGATCGTGCTTGGGAAGGTGGTCGAGCAGCCGGAGACCGTCGCCACGGCCATCCGAATCGGGAACCCGGCAAGCTGGGGCGGGGCGGTGGCGGCGGCGGCCGAGTCCGGCGGACGGATCGATATGGTATCCGACAGCGAGATTACCGAGGCCTACCGTCTCCTGGCCTCGGCGGAAGGGGTCTTCTGCGAGTTGGCCTCGGCGGCGTCGGTGGCCGGTCTCATCAAATATTGCCGGTCAAATCACCTTCCAAAGGATGCTGTTGTGGTGTGCGTACTCACCGGGCATGGCCTGAAAGAACCCGATGCCGCTATCCGTCTTTCACAGCAGCCTGTCACGGTGAAGGCCGATCCCGAAGCGGTGGTGAAGCTCCTGTCGGTCTAGCCGGCTCAACGATTTTCGTTTGACAGCCGGGATCGCCGACGCTATAGTTTCTTTTCGGATGCGGGAATAGCTCAGCGGTAGAGCATCGCCTTGCCAAGGCGAGGGTCGCGGGTTCAAATCCCGTTTCCCGCTCCAACCTTGCGACTCACGAATCGTTGTCTAGCGGATGTATGATGTAATCGGCATGTTGCTTAAGGCCGTACCCACCCAGCGTTTCCTGCCGACTCAATTGCTGGATCGCGTCATCGTTGCCTCTCTCATGGCGGCGTAGCCAAGTGGCTAAGGCAGAGGTCTGCAAAACCTTTATTCGGCGGTTCGAGTCCGCCCGCCGCCTCCACGCTTCCTTCGATAGTGTGTACGTACTTCGCGTACTGTCCCGCAAAGTGATGTACTTGACCCCGATCGATTGTTTCATCCAATTCTTATGTTGAACATGGGCTATACCTCATGTCCCCATCTGCTCTGCTGGCGTTCAGTAAGCCCCTACACGATGACCTACGTGTGCTTGTTGTCCTTTGCGGAGGAGCCGTATGGAAAATAAGGAAGAGTTAGAAGAACAGCAAGAGAGGAAGCATACATCTTGGGTAAAAAAGGTCATGGCCTATGTGGCCATCGGGGAGGCCGTTGTGATTTTCGTCGGCATTCAGTTCATACCCTGGGGTCGAGCGACCATCAACCTCCCGGTAAAAGCTGAGCCGAAATGGGACAGCCCCACAACGAGAGAGCTGTTCTTCCGCGCTTGCGGCAATTGTCACAGCAATCAAACCGCTTTGCCATGGTACGACGTTATTGCTCCCATCACATGGATCATCAGACGCGACATCGATAAAGGTCGCGAGGCCCTCAATGTGTCGGAATGGGGACCTGAACCGAATGAAGCCGGCGAGGCTGCAGACACTGTCCAAAAAGGCTCCATGCCGCCCACGCTCTATACACTCTTTCACCCGTCAGCGAGACTCTCCGCTTCCGACAAAGAGGCGTTGGTTCAAGGACTGGTGGCTACATTCG
>JAHFDH010000060.1 GCA_023249055.1 Candidatus Methylomirabilota bacterium | reverse complement strand
GCATCCCCAGGCCCCGGCCGACGTCCCGGATGACCGCCTTGGCCCCCATCGTCCCGAAGGTGATAATCTGGGCGACATTGTCGGCCCCATACTTCTTCGTCACATAGTCGATCACCTCGTCCCGCCGGTCGTCGCTGAAGTCGATATCCATATCCGGCATACTGATCCGTTCCGGGTTTAAGAATCGTTCGAAGATCAGGCCGTACCGGAGCGGATCGATGTTGGTGATGCCGAGGCAGTAGGCTACCAGGGAGGCGGCGGCAGAGCCGCGGCCGGGTCCGACCGAGATCCCCCGATCCTTGGCGAACTTGATAAAGTCCCAAACGACGAGGAAATAACCGGAGAAGCCGGTCTTCTGAATGACATCCAGCTCATACTTCAGGCGTGCCTCGGCCATGGCATTGGCAGCCGGGAATCGAGTCTTGAGTCCCTGCCACGCGAGGTGCGCCAGATAGGTTTCGAGAGTGTATCCGTCCGGTACCTGGTACTTTGGCAGGCGGAGCTGTCCGAAGTGAAGCTGAAGATTGCACCGTTCGGCCACGGTAATGGTGTTCTTGACCGCCTCCGGCAGCTCGGCAAAGATCCGCTTCATCTCGTCTGCCGACTTGAAGTAGAACTGGTCGGTGGAAAAGCGCCAGCGATCCTTATCCTGAATCGTTTTCCCGGTCTGGATGCAGAGCAGAACCTCGTGGGCGCGCGCATCCTCCTTGCTGGGATAGTGCAGGTCGTTGGTAGCCACAATCGGCAGGTCGAAGGCCTTGGCGAGCCGAAGCACGCCCTCGGTGACCGTCTTCTGCTCCGCCATCCCGTGGTCCTGAACCTCCAAAAAATAGTTCTCGCGCCCCAGCGCCTCCAGGTACCAGCCGACGGTGTCCTTTGCCCGCGCTTCGTCGCCATCCAGCAACGCCTTGGCCACTTCGCAGTTCAGGCAGCCGGAGAGGGCGATCAGTCCTTGACAATGTTGGGCAAACAGCTCCCGGTCAATGCGAGGCTTATAATAGAACCCCTCCAGATAGCCGGCCGATACCAGTTTGATCAAATTCCGGTAGCCGACGTCATCCTTGGCGAGCAGCGTAATGTGACTGGCGCCTTCGTAGCCGCTGTCCTGATTGGACTTCTCGAACCGGCTGCCGGGGGCGATGTACACCTCGCTGCCGATGATCGGTTTTATCCCCTCCTTCATCGCGATGGTATAAAAGTCGATCGCCCCGAACAGGTTGCCGTGATCGGTCACAGCCAGGGCGGGCATCTTGTACTCTTTTGCCTTGGCGACCAGCTTCTCCAGCCCGCAGGCGCCGTCGAGCAGGCTATATTGGCTGTGTACGTGCAAATGGACAAAATCGGAATGGTGCATGATTCCCCCGACAAACAGGGTTTAGGGTATAGGGGTTAGGGGGTACGGCTTACCGATTCAGTGTCGAACCTCCAACAGAGCCAGAATCGGTTCGATCGATTGGTCATCGCCTGCCATCTCGCGCCGAACGAACTCCCACTGCGCCCGTTCGTGCGCGACAAGCCCATGGACCAATAAACCCTCTTTCCCGCAGGTTTCATCCTCGACCTTCTCGAAAAACCGGAGGGACCATCTGAGAATGATGCCCAGCAAGGTGAGCGTCGCACGCCACGGTAAGACCCCGGCGAAGGCGCCGACGGCGCTGCCGAGCCATGGTGGGACTACCGAGTCACACGGCGCGTCACCTGCGCGGACGAGGGCCGTGCGGAGCTGATCTCTAGTCTGTGCCTCGAGTTGTCGCAACGCCTCCCACTTGCGTCGATGGTCAGGCCGCCGCGTCAGGGAGGCCGCCACTGTATACACCGCCTCCCCAAACACCTCGATGTCGTACGCTCGCCTCAGACTCTGCCGGAATGCCATCATCGCAACCCTCGACGCCACATGACGCGCCTCTCAACCGTATGCCTCCGGGGCTCTCCCCTATGCTACCTTTTCCTTCACCGTGGCCCATCGTTTTGCCATACGTATCATCTCCTCCGCATACTGTGGCCAATCGTGCAAGGTCTCCGGATCAAAGTCCGCTCCATTTGGCCATATCAACGTATGCGCTTCCGGGTCAATCTCGACCTGAGCAAACAGCTTTTCATCACGCAGAGGCCCATACACCGCCCCTTCGAGCACAGGGCGAAAGTCAATAACCTGCTCCGACCCGTCACTAAATGTGAGCCGCAGTGTGTATGGACTGACCATTGCGAAGTCAACAACCCGATAGATTGCATGAGCCATTGTCCACTCCTTTCACCGAAGCGGAGCTATCTTATAAGGTACCTGCCCGGCCTGCAGTCGTTCCCAGTTCTCTAGCAACTCACCTTGATGGAGTTCTGCCCATGCTTCCACCAGCCGTTGCTGCCTGCGAGGCAGATCACCGCCGAGCATTTCCACCGGCTCGATACCGTATACGACCATGTAATTCTGATAGTATGCGTGAAAGTGAGGGCGGTGATGCGGAACGCCCGGCTCTACATACATGCGAATGATGACACCAAAGAAGCGAGAAAGTTCCGGCAAAATCCCATCACTTTACGAGACATTCTAGTTTATATTATACCCCAGATTGCAAGGAGAGCCTGAGCCTTGCCGATTACCTCGACCGCAGTAGCTGTCAGCGCCTTGCAACAGAACTCCGCATGTCGCGCGCGCCAGTCCATACTCTTGATCTGGTCGGCAAGTACGACATCCGCCACCTTTACAGAGCTTGCTTGCCGACAGGCCGACCGGTTTTACACTCGGGGTGAGCATTATGCTTAGAGACCCTTTTGACGAGATTCTCAAGCCTGTATTGCGGTAGTTGGTGGAGCTTGATCGCGAATTTGCTCCAGACGTTACCCAGTTCCACCAGTCATTCACTCCCACTCGATGGTGCTGGGAGGTTTGGAGGAGATGTCGTAGACGACGCGGTTGACGCCTTTGACCTCGCTTACGATCCGGCTGCTGATTGCCTGGAGCAGGTCGTGCGGGAGGCGCGCCCAGTCGGCCGTCATTCCGTCGAGGCTGGTAACGGCCCGGATGGCGACGACATGCTCATACGTCCGTTCATCGCCCATGACCCCGACCGTCTTGATCGGCAACAGCACAGCAAATGCCTGCCATAGCTCACGGTCAAGCTTCGCCTTTGCGACCTCCGCCTCGACGATGGCATCGGCCTCTCTCAGCAGGTCCAGCCGTGCCTGCGTTACCTCGCCGATGATCCGGACCGCCAGGCCGGGCCCCGGGAAGGGCTGCCGCCAGAGGACAGCATCCGGCAGGCCGAGCTCCTTTCCAAGTTCCCGCACCTCATCCTTGAACAGCTCCCGCAGCGGTTCGATCAGTTGAAAATCGTGCCGCTCCGGCAGCCCGCCCACGTTGTGGTGAGATTTGATCGTGGCCGACGGCCCCTGGACCGACACGCTCTCGATCACATCGGGGTAGAGGGTCCCTTGGGCGAGAAACTCGAATCGCCCCAGTCGTCGTGATTCTTCCTCGAAGACGGCGATAAACTCTGCGCCGATAATCTTTCGCTTCTCCTCCGGATCGATGACCCCTTCGAGTCTGGTCAGGAATCGCTCCACCGCATCGACCGAGATCAGATGGACGCCCAGATGTTCGCCCATGGCCCGCTCTACTTGGATGGCTTCCCCCTTCCGAAGCAGGCCGTTGTCCACGAAGACGCAGGTGAGCTTCGGTCCGATCGCCTGGTGGACCAGCAGCGCGGCGACCGAAGAGTCGACCCCGCCGCTCAGGGCGCAGAGGACCCGCCCATCCCCCACGTGGCGCCGAATCCGATCGATGGCCATCTCGGCGAACGAATGCATCTGCCAGTCGCGGACGCAGCCGCAGACACTGAACAGGAAGTTCCCGAGGATCGCCTTGCCGCTGTCGGTATGGGCGACTTCGGGGTGAAACTGGACGGCGAAGAGCGGCTGCGTTCGATGGCGGATGGCGGCGAACGGCGCATTGGCCGTGTGGGCGAGGCGGCGGAACATGTCGGGGATCGCCTCGAGCTTGTCGCCGTGGCTCATCCAGACCGTGAGTCCGCTGCTCAGGCCGGCAAAAAGATCGGCGTCGTCGTCGATCAGGAGCGTAGCCCGCCCATATTCCCGGGAAGCGGCTCGTGTTGTGACGGCGCCGTAAAAGTGTCCGAGGACCCCCATCCCGTAGCAGATCCCCAGGACCGGCACGTCCTGTTCGATGACCTCATGCCGGCAAAGGGGAGCATCCGTTTGATAGACGCTGGCCGGACTACCGGAGAGAATAATCCCCTTGGGATCAAACGATTTGATGCCGTCCGGCGGCAGGTTGAACGGGTGGATCTCGCAGTAGACGCCCAGTTCGCGCACGCGACGGGCGATCAACTGCGTGTACTGCGAACCGAAATCGAGGATGAGGATCTTATCCATAACGACAGTGATCGGTGACCAGTGGTTAGTGGTCAGTTACTCATCACTGATCACTAGTCACTAGCCACTGCTCTTAGTCCAGCCGGTAGTTGGGCGCCTCTTTGGTGATAATGACGTCATGCACGTGGCTTTCGCGGAGCCCTGCAGAGGTGATTCGAATAAAACGGCCTTTCTGGCGAAGTTCCTCAATGGTGTAACAGCCGCAATAGCCCATGCCGGATCGGAGTCCTCCAACCAGTTGATACATGCTGCCGGCCAGCGTTCCTTTATAGGGGACGCGCCCTTCAATCCCCTCGGGGACAAGCTTGTGCTCTTCCGTTTCAGCCTCCTGGCCGTATCGATCCCTGCCGCCCCGCTGCATGGCGCCCAGCGAACCCATGCCCCGATACACCTTGTAGGTCCGTCCCTGAAAGATCACCGTCTCGCCGGGGCTTTCCTCGGTCCCTGCCAGCAGGCTCCCCAGCATTACTGCATGCGCCCCGGCGGCGATCGCCTTGGTCATGTCACCGGAAAACTTGATGCCGCCGTCGGCGATGATCGGGACGCCATGTCGATCGGCGATCTTCGCGCAATCTGCGATCGCCGTGATCTGCGGAACCCCAGCGCCGGCGACCACCCGGGTCGTGCAGATAGAGCCGGGGCCGATCCCGACCTTCAGTCCGTCTGCCCCCGCTCGGATCAGCTCTTCGGCCCCTTCAGCCGTCGCGATGTTGCCGGCTATCACTTCAGCGTCAGGGTACCGCCGTTTAATCATGGCGACCGTCTCTATCACCCCGCTGCTGTGGCCGTGGGCGGTATCCACCACCAGGACGTCGACACCGGCCTTGACCAGCGCGTCTACGCGGTCCGGTGTCTCCTGGCCAACACCGACTGCCGCGCCCACGCGCAACCGCCCCAGTTCATCCTTGCAGGCGTTCGGGTACTTGATCGTCTTCTCAATATCCTTGATGGTGATGAGACCGCGGAGATTGAACGCATCATCCACTACCAGCAGCTTCTCGATCCGGTTCTGGTGCAGGATCTCCTTTGCCTCTTCGAGACTGGTACCTACCGGCGCTGTGATGAGCCGGTCTTTGGTCATCACCTGGGAAATCTCCAGATCAAGCTTCGTCTCGAAGCGGATGTCGCGATTGGTCAGGATCCCGACCAATTTGCCGTTCTGCGTGACGGGGACGCCGGAAATCCGATAGTGTTGCATCAGCTCCAGGGCGTCGGACAGCTTCTGGTCGGGCGAGATCGTGATCGGGTCCACGATCATTCCACTCTCGGACTTCTTGACCTTGTCGACTTCAAGCGCCTGGCGATCCGGAGGGAGCGCCCGGTGGATCATGCCGATCCCGCCCTCCCGTGCCAGCGCAATGGCCATCCTGGCCTCGGTCACCGTGTCCATCGCGGAGCTGACAACCGGAATATTGATCGTGAGACGTCTGGTCAGACGGGTTCGGACATCGACATCCCGCGGGAGAACCTCGGATTTGGCGGGGATCAGGAGCACGTCGTCAAACGTCAGCCCTTCCGGGATCGAGCGATCAACCATTCGTCACCTCAAGAGATGTGCGATGTTCAAGGTTCAAGGTGCAACGTGCAACGTGCAAGGTTCAAGGTTCGTGGGCGTGGGTCGCATTTCATGAAGATGACAAAACTCGGAGCCTTCAACTTTGAACATTGAACATTGAACGTTGAACTCAGCATCACATGCGCATCGCGGCCTTGACTTCTGACAGGGTCTCACCCGCAACCTTTTTGGCCTTGGCCCACCCGTCCTCCAGGACCTCCTGGATAATCTCCGGGTGAGTCGCCAGCCCATGGCGTCGCTCATAGATGGGCTGCAGCGCGGGAAGCGTATGCTGGAGCAAGACGCCCTTGCAGTCCAGGCATCCGATCCCCGCCGTTCGACAGCCAGGGTCGATGATGGTGTCCCGCTCTACCTTGGGCGTGAAGATCTTGTGCAGGTCGAAGACCGGACAGACGTCGGGATTCCCAGGATCCCGGCGGCGTACCCTGGCGGGATCCGTGACCATCGGCTTGATCTTTGCGGTGACCTGCTCCGGCGAGTCGCTCAGATAGATGGCGTTGCCGTAACTTTTGCTCATCTTGCGGCCATCGGTGCCTGGGACCTTTGCAAACTCGGTCAGGAGCGGCTGCGGCTCAACGAGAACCTCGCCGTACAGCGCATTGAAGCGGCGCGCAATCTCTCTGGCCAACTCCAGATGCGGCACCTGATCGATCCCGACCGGCACGTGATTAGCCTTGTAAATGAGTATGTCTGACGCCATCAGGACCGGGTATCCCAGAAACCCATGGGTGCTGAGGTCTTTCGTGGTCAGCTCCTGCTGCTGCTCTTTGTAGGTCGGATTCCGCTCCAGCCAGGGGACCGGCGTAATCATCGACAGCAACAGGTACAGCTCCGCATGTTCATGAAGCCGGGATTGTAGAAAAAGGGTCGCCTTCGAGGGGTCGATTCCGGCTGCCAGCATATCCAGGACCATCTCCCGGATATTCTCGCGGATACCCTTTGTATCTGCGTACTCGGTTGTGAGCGCATGCCAGTCGGCCACGAAGAAGAAGCATTCATATGTTTCTTGCAGCCGCCGCCAGTTGTCCAACGCCCCGAACAGATGGCCCAAGTGAAGCCGCCCCGTCGGTCTCATCCCGCTCAACACCCGATCCTTCGGCATCGACTGCCGTATTCCTCCCGGACCTACGCGCCGAGCAACAGCCCGGCGACAAGCGCAATGGGCGGCCAGATCAATCGATCGACCACACCGCTGAAGATCAGCACCATGAGAATCACAAAGCCGTACCGCTCCAGCCTGCCATACGAGGCGGCCTGCCGCGGCGGTAGAAGGCCGGTCATGACGCGGCCGCCGTCGAGCGGCAACAGGGGAATCAGGTTAAAGATCGCCAGCGCGACGTTGATCAACACGCTCTTGTATAACATGAGATGGACCGGCGTGAGCCACGGAAGCCACCAGGCGGACTCATCCATCCCCTCAGTCCCGCTGAATTGTCGAAGCAACCAGGCGCACACGGAGGCAAGAATGAGATTCGCGCCCGGCCCGGCAGCCGCCACCAGGATCATGTCGCGCCTCGGATGCCGGAGGTTGTTGAAATTTACCGGAACCGGCTTGGCCCAGCCCACCGGCGTGAAGATCAGGGCCAGGGTCCCGAGCGGATCGAGGTGGGCGAGGGGGTTCCAGGTGAGGCGCCCCGATAATCGGGCCGTCGGATCGCCCCGCTTGTCGGCAACCCACCCGTGGGCATACTCGTGAAACGTCAAGGCTGCCAGGATAGCCGGCAGCCTCACGCTTAAATTCAGAATGAATTGCGTCAGATTGAACATGCCCCTTGCCCATCAGGATCAATCTCTTGCTTACCTGAGCCTACCGTAACAGAGGGACACACCCTTGTCAATCTTGAAGGCTCCCGCCGGCGAAACGCTGAAGGACGAAGGAGACCTCGCCCTCCCTGGTGTGCAGGCGCCCATCCAGCTTGGCCGAGCGCAGTGCGGCCAAGGCCCGCCGGTAGATGGGGCCGGGTTTCAAGCCTAATCGGTGCAGGTCACCCCCCGTGAGTAGCGGTACGATTCGCCATGAAGTCGTGAGATAGCGGGACACCGCCTCTCGCGCCGGTCCCTTCGCAAGCGCAGCCAGCAGTACGACCCTGGCCTCCGGCGAAAGGGAATCGAGAAGCCGGGCGATCCGGCTCTGGCGAAGATCGACGGCGCGCGCCAGCTTCTGCGCGGCGCGTCGACATGCCTTGTGATCGGCTGCAAGCTTCTCAACAATTCGGTGGGGTGGGGCGAGCCTTTTAAGAACCGTGGCAACCGTCTTCGGATGCGGAATATAGAGCATTCCGAGGAGAATCGCCTCACTTTCTGCACTCTTCTCCAGCAACGGCATTGATGGGGCTTGAGCGAGAACCTGCCGTACCCGTTCGAGCAGACCGAAGGTGGACGGAGGGAGGGCGAGCTTGGAATGAATGGCCGTCAATACACCCAGATCCCTGAGCCGCCAGATAATCCGGGGCGCCGATGGTTCCTGCGCGATCAGATGGAGCTCCCTGAAGATTCTCGAACCGGCAAGATGCCCGATCGCCCCATCCTTAACTGCGGCATTCATCAGCCGCAAGGTGCTGCGAGCAATAAGAAATCGGTATCGACCCTCAAATCGGGCTGTCCTGAAGAGCCGCGTGGGATCGTCGATGAAGCTCTGCCCATGCAAGATTCTGATCTGGCCGCGCTCCAGGTCCCGGAGACCCCCCAACGGATCGATTAGCGGCCCGAACCGATGACGGTCGATGCGGGCGGCCATGGCGTTGATGCTGAAATCCCGCCGACACAGATCAGCAAGGAGCGGGGCGGGTTGAACCTCCGGCAGCGCAGCGGCATGCGGGTATCGTTCCCGCCTGGCGGTGGCGAGATCGAGCCTTCTGTCTCCCGGGAGCCGCAGATGAGCGGTCCCGAACCTGGGGTGGGACGCTAACACGGCGTTGAGAGGGCGCACCAGCCGCCGCGCCACAGCGATGGCATCGCCCTCAACCACCAGATCGATATCAACATTCCGGCGGCCAAGGAGCAGATCGCGCACATAGCCGCCGACCGCATAGATCGCCGAAGGGGCAGCGGCCTTGCGCGCCGCCTCAAGCGCCATCCGGCTGACAGGGTCAAGCTCTCCAAATCTCGGAAGCTGCATCTTCACTCCGTGCTTCGCACCTCAAGAGCAGGGTATAGGGTTTAGGGGGTAGGGTGTAGGGTAAAGCACGGGCAATCCGTACAACCCTTACACCCCACACCCGACACCCTACACCCTGTATTTATGCCCGGGGATGGTAGCGGTTGTAGACCGACTTCAGGTGCGCCCGGGAGACGTGCGTATAGATCTGCGTCGTAGAGATATCGGCATGGCCCAACATCATCTGGACCGCCCGAAGGTCGGCGCCGCGCTCGAGCAGGTGCGTGGCAAACGAATGGCGAAGCGTATGAGGGGTTACTCGCCGGTCGATCCCCGCTGTTACCGCATAGGCGCGGAGGAGCTTCCAGAACCCTTGGCGCGTCAACGGATACCCGAGGCGGTTCAAGAACAACGTAGCGCTTGACCGTTCCCTTTGAAGGTGCGACCTCGAGGCGGCGAGATACCGGCGAACAGCCGCCTGGGCATCGCGCCCCAACGGCACCACACGGTCTTTCCCACCCTTGCCTTGACAGCGCACGTAGCCCACCTCCAGGTCCACATCCGACAGCCGGAGGGTCACCATCTCCGACACTCGAAGACCGGCCGCGTACAGCAGTTCCAGCATCGCCTTGTCACGAAGACCCAGCGGATTGCCGGTGGGCGGCGCCGCCAGCAGCCGCTCCACCTCCTCCTGGCTCAGCACCCCGGGCAGACGCCCCCAGGGGCTCGACGATTCGAGGTGCGCGGTGGGATCTTCCTTCACGTGATCCTGCGCCAGCAGGTAGCGGTACAGACCCCGCAGCGATGAGGTATGGCGCGCAACCGTGCGGGGCGCCAGCCCCTCCTCCCGGAGCATCAAGAGTAGACGCGCAACCTGCCCGCGCCTGACGTCCTGAAATGAGCCGACCCCGGTCTGCTTGAGGTAGCCGACGATCCGGCGCAGATCCCTTCCATACGCCGCCAGGCTGTTCTCTGCCAGCCCCCGCTCGACCGCCAGAAACCTCAGGTACTCCTCGATCAGATGATCCATTGAAAACCAGGGTATAGGGTATAGGGTATAGGGTATAGGGTGTAGGGTGTAGGGTGTAGGAGTTGCTTGTAGGCGTCAACAAACCGAATCGCCGAGGCTTCGACAGTTATTTGCACCGCCTATATCGGGTCCTGTTCGGTCATCATCCGAACAGCCCGAGGTACCAATCGATCAAGCGATTTCCACCAAATAGGGCGACGGCTGCGCCGAGCGCCAAAAACGGCCCGAACGGAATCTGGTCTTTCCGCGATAGCACGCGCGACGCGATCAGCGCCAACGAAAGAGAGGCTCCGGCGGCGACCGCGACGGCAAAAGACACGAGCATCAGGCGCCAACCAAGAAAGGCGCCGACCATGCTCAGCAGGTTCACATCGCCGCCGCCCATGCTCTCCTGCTGAAACGCCACCTCCGCATAGACCGCAATCAGATACACCAGGCCGGCGCCGACCAGCGCTCCCGTGACGGCGTCACGCGGCGGCGGATCGTAGGTCAGGATACTTCCAAGGAGACCAATTGGTATGACGGCAAGACTGAGGATATGGGGAATGATTTTATGGTCCAGATCGATGAATGTGATGACTACCAGCACCGAGAGGAAAAGCAGGAGGAACGCGGTTCGGACAGTGACGCCGAAGTGTAAGACCGTCATCAGATAAAGGCCCGCGGTCAGCCCTTCTACAAGCGGGTACCGCCAGTGGATCGGCGCCTTGCACCGACGGCATCGGCCCGCGAGCCACACAAAGCTGACAAGCGGGATATTATCGTACCAGGCGATCGGTCCATTGCACTGGGGGCAATGCGAACCGGGAAAGGCGAGGGATTCGTTGCGCGGAATGCGCCAGATGCAGACATTCAAGAAACTACCGACCGCAAGCCCCAGGGGGACGCTCACGATCGCCGATAAGCTTTTTAGCGACAGATCGACGGGCAAGGGAGGCTGACCTTAAGGTGTGGTCCAGGACTCGCCAAAGGGATTGAGCTGCAACCCGATAAAAGGATATATCGTCAACATGGCCTGTAGGATAGCAGGTCCTGCACAGGTTACCAACCCTAAAGCTGTCACGAGAGGGTTTACAATCCCCAGGACAGGATCTGGAGATCACCTTGGAGGGGCGGGGTGGAACCGCAATTGTACGTGAGCGTAATATTGCCGCTCACGGTGTTGCCGCTCACAAGGCTGCCGGGGGTATCGGGGGCGTTTTCACCGATGATGAGTCCGTTGATGGTCCCAGTGCCGCTGAGATCGAACTGTTCGTGGGCTGCTATCAGCCCGTTGTACCCATT